>JAQWRF010000140.1 GCA_029243845.1 Planctomycetota bacterium
TTCGTAATCGAGATTAGTATTAATGTCGTAATACTTTGTTTTACGTTGCCAACGGTTTTCCCAATCGCTGTGCTTGGCATTGTTCTTTTCTAACCACGCAGGTGACTTACGGCGTACTTTGTCTGAAACAAATGCGCCACCCGAGACTTCGTTTCCGGCATCGTCAGCAAGCTTCTCCCACAACTTATTGAGTTTTTTATCGCGTGGATTGATGTCGAGTAACTTGCTAAGAAGGTGGCCGGCTAGACGATATTGTTTACCACTCGCGGCTTTTTTTGCAGCTTTGGCGGTACTGTCTTGCCACTGCTTAAGAATGATGCCGTCGGCATTCCAGTGTTCGTATATTTCGGTAAGCTCGGTGCTAATGTCCTCCAGTTCGCTCTTGTTGCCGGATGCCGTGTAAGACCAAGCAAGCCATTTGCCCCAGCGCATTTGCTCTTCATGGCTGGCCTCTTTTTTGGCGATGTCGTACATCAGCTGGTATCCTTCTGTTGAATAAGGATTAACACTCAGGCCGTCGGTGACGGATATTTTGGCTTCATCAAGCTTGCCGGCGCTAACCAAAGTACGGGCTTTGTCGAAAAGAGGGTCTTCGCCAAGCGGTGCGACAAATGCACTGACGGGCAATAAAAAAGCAAGAAATAGTGATGCGAGTTTTAACATGGTTTTGCAACCATTAGTTTAGCTTCGCTTTAACTCTATTTACCGCTTACTTAGGTCAAAACCTATCTCATCCAGCCAGTCGTGGATGACATCGATGGGTACAGCAAGTCCCATGTGTGTAATGACTTGAGGCTGGTAAGTACCGTGAGTGTAGATTTTGCTGAAGATACCGATGAGCTCGCATGTCTCAGCAAGGAAAACACCGCCGCCAGAGTTACCGAAATAAGCCGGGGTTGAAACCATCCAGTAATCTTCATCTTCCATGGTCCAGTCTTCACGGCTTATTTCGCCCGAAGTCGCCTGTACCGGAGTGCCTAGAGGGCATCCAACAGTGTAGATTTCTGTGAAAGTGTCGATGACTTTCGCTCGCGTGCGTGGTGCGAGGCTAGCCACTCTCCCTAGATCGAGTTCGGTGTCGATGCGGAGTAGCGCTAAATCTACTTGAGCGTCATACGCAACCATGGTGCCGTTCAAAAACAGAGCTTGTTCGCGGTTTTGCTCGAACACGCTCTCAATCTCGGTACCACCCTGTTCTTCGAGGATGTCACGGATGACGTGGTAGCAGCTCAGCGCTAAGTAGTACGATTCGTCTTCAGTGACGACATGTTTCACCAAAACTGCCGAACCAACAGCGCTGTCTCCAGTAATCTGAAAGACAGGGTTAAGGATGTTATCGCGTTTGCGCTGAGATTTGTAAGAGGCGTTTTGTCGCGAGATTTGAGCTGCTTGAATGCGCTGGCCGAGGCGCAAAGATTCAATTTCGTTAGACAGCGCGCTTAGTTGCTGGTTTTTATCTTTGAATTTGTCCTTCAAAGTGCTTACTTTTGGCAAGCCCACGAGGGCTGTGGCGCACAGCAATGCTGCTAAAGCGAGGAATGATGGGTTTTTGAGTAATCGCACGCTTATATATCGGTTATAGCTACTTATTTATTAAGTATTCGGTAAAATAAGGTCGAGGACACTCTGAACATGACTTTCGCAACAGTAAAACAGGCTATCGAGGCAATTGCCGCAGGCAAAATGATCATTCTTGTAGACGACCCACGTCGCGAAAATGAAGGCGATCTGGTAATGGCAGCCGAGCATATCACGGCAGACGGCATCAATTTTATGCGTAAAGAGGGCGGAGGGCTTATTTGCCTCACGCTCGAGGGCGAGTTGTGCGACCAATTAGACTTACGCCCGCAGGTGGCGAATAATACATCTAGTATGGGCACGGCCTTTCTCGAGTCGATTGAGGCTAAGGAGGGTGTGACAACCGGCATTTCTGCAGCTGACCGGGCAACAACAATTTTGGCGGCGGTCGCTGATGGCGCTCGTCCAAGTGATTTGGCTCGCCCGGGGCATATTTTCCCGTTGCGTGCTAGAAAAGGCGGTGTCTTGCGGCGCCCAGGCCAGACCGAGGGCTCTGTAGACCTAGCTCGTATGGCTAATGTGAAAGGCGCGGGTGTGATTTGCGAAATAATGAATGATGACGGGACCATGGCTCGCATGCCAGACCTCGAAATATTCGCCAAAAAGCACGAACTTATCATTATTACGGTCGAGGATCTGGTTAAATACCGTCACGAACGTGAAAAGCTCATCACTCGCGAAGTCAGCGGCACGCCACTGCCGACTAAATTTGGTGATTTCAGCATGCATCTTTACAAGTCGCATTTAGACGGCAAAGAGCATTTCGCCTTGTGCTATAACTGGGGCGATCCCCCTGTCGATGACGAGCAGGGTTTTGATGCTGTCGATGAAGACGTTTTAGTGCGTGTTCACTCCGAATGCTTAACGGGCGATTTGCTGGGCAGCTTACGCTGTGATTGTGGCCCTCAATTCCAGATGGCACTCAGCGAAATATCCTCTGCTGGTAAGGGAGTTCTACTGTATATTCGCCAAGAAGGCCGTGGCATTGGCCTGGCCAACAAGCTTCGGGCATACAAATTACAAGACGAGGGCCTTGATACTATCGAGGCCAATGAGAAATTGGGCTACCCGGCGGATATGCGAGATTATGGGATCGGAGCACAAATTTTGCACGATCTTGGTGTCCGTAGAATGAAACTGCTTACCAATAATCCTAAAAAGCTGACAGGCTTGGCCGGATATGGGCTTGAGGTAACTGCGCAAATTCCGATTTCGCCAGATGTGCAAAAGCACAACGCTGAATATTTGAAGACAAAGCGCGATAAAATGGGCCATTCGCTCGAGTTGTAGGGTAGTCTATTTTGTGCTTTTTGAGGGAAGCTTCTGTTGCTTCTCGACGTCTGTATTATGAAAGCTGATGACACTCCCTAAATCCACGCCCCAATCGACACCGCGGCAGTCTGCTGAAGACTTGTTCGAGTTGTATTCAGCCAAAATATATGGCTTGGCGTTGAAGTGTGGTTTATCGGCGAAAGACGCTGAGGACGGCGTGCAAGAGGTTTTTATTAAGGTGCAGCGCAAGCTCGATACCTTTCGCGGCGAATCGGCCTTGTCTACTTGGCTTTATCGAGTGGCTATCAACACTTTACGCGACCATCGACGCAAGGTGACGCGTTATTCGAGGGCCCAATCTCTCAATGAATATTCAGAGTCGAATGTGGTGCCAGCTTGTGACCGTACTTACTCTAATCCGAGCCTCGATGCCGAACGCAACGAGCGCCGTCTGTTAGTGCGCAACGCCTTGCAGCAGTTGCCAGAAAAATTCCGTGAGGTGCTGGTGTTACGCGAACTCGAAGGCATGTCTTATCGTGACATTTCGCGCATTCTCGAAGTAAAGCAGGGCACTATCGAATCGCGTATTTATCGTGCGCGTACCCGCTTGGCCCTAGAAATATCAAACCTTGAAGGTGATCTAAATGATTAATAATAAGCAATGGAAATTACGCACGAGCGCCTGGTTCGATGGCGAATGTTC
>JAQWRF010000143.1 GCA_029243845.1 Planctomycetota bacterium
TTATTGCCCATCGCGCTGTTTCCGCTGCTTGGCATTCTTGACGGACGCACCACTGCTGCCACCTACTTCAATCATCTGATTTTTCTTTTCATCGGCGGTTTTCTTTTTGCTATCGCCATGCAACGCTGGGATTTACATCGGCGCATTGCGCTACGTATTTTACGTTTCTTGGGAACTCGCCCCACTCGTGTTTTACTCGGGTTCATGTGCTCCACTTGGTTTCTCTCAATGTGGATTAGTAACACCGCGGCCACCATGATGATGGTCCCCATGGCAATGGCAATCATCGGACCATTTCGCGAACACCTCGACAAGCAAGAGGCGCGACGCTTCTCAATAGTATTAGTGCTAGGCGTTGCATACGCCGCGTCTATCGGCGGGATCTCAACACTAATCGGCACCCCGCCTAACATGTCACTAGCGCGTATTCTAGAACTTAACTTCCCAAACATGGAGGAACTAACATTCGCTGGGTGGTTTCGTTTCGCCTTTCCGTTATCACTAATCTTTATGTTGACCGCATGGTTTACGTTATCAAAAATCGCACGCCTCTCCGGCATAAACGCATCCATCGACAAAAACTACTTTCATCAGCAATACCAGCAACTCGGCAAAGTAACTTATGAGCAACGCGCCATCGGCGGTTTGTTTCTACTACTTATATTCGGTTGGATGTTCCGCAGTGAATGGTCGCAGCTATTCCCTCATCCAAAATATATTGATGACGGCACCGTCGCCATCATCATCGCTATTTTACTTTTCTTAATCCCGTCAAAGAAAAATCCTGGTGAAAAGCTGATGGACTGGGCCGCGGCCAAAGAAATTCGTTGGGGAATCATTTTAATGTTTGGCGGAGGATTCGCTTTAGCAACAGGATTTATTGAATCCGGTTTGTCGGAATCCCTTGGCGAACAACTCACCTCACTGCAAAATGTTCCGCTATGGATGCTAATCACCATCATCTGCACCGTGATTACTTTCCTGACTGAGCTAACCTCCAACATGGCTACTACCGAAGTGGTTTTGCCGATTCTGGCTGCGATGGCCAAGGCGATTGGTGTCAACCCATTGGTACTAATGATTCCTGCAACATTATCGGCATCTTGCGCGTTTATGCTGCCCGTTGCTACAGCGCCAAATGCAATAGCCTTTGGTGCTGGTGAGGTAAAGATTAAAGACATGATTCGCTATGGCTTCATCCTTAACATCATTGGCATCGTTTTGATTAGTGCAGCTGCACAGCTACTGTATATTTGATTCCAATGACGTCCTCGTCCACCCATCCTACTTTAATTGAGCGTGTTCGCACATCACGCGAGCTTGGTTCAAGCCCTGATTACGTCCTACATGGCGGTGGCAACACATCGGCCAAAGGAACGGTCAAAAACTTGCTTGGCGAAGACATTGAAGTAATGTGGGTAAAAGGGTCCGGATGGGACCTCGGCAGCATCGAGGCACCAGGCTTACCTGCATTAGACTTGCAACAATTGCGAAAATTACGCGAAGTGAAAAGCATGACTGACGAAGAAATGGTTCGCGAAGTGCGGCGCTGCATGCTCGATCCTAAAGGTCCAAGCCCATCGGTAGAAACTTTACTGCACGCTTTTTTGCCGCACACCTTTATTGACCACAGTCATGCCGACGCGATTCTCGCTTTGAGTAACCGCGAAAATGGTGTCGAGCTATGCCAGAAAATATTTGGTTCGCGAGTGGCCTACCTGCATTACGTCATGCCGGGGTTCCCTTTATCAAAAGCGGTCGCTGACTTAGTCGATGCCAATCCCGATGTCGATGGCGTGTTACTGCACCACCATGGCTTATTTACTTTTGCTGATTCGGCTGATGAGTCGCTCAACATTCACCGCGAACTCGTTTCGCTGGCAGAGCAACAGTATGCCGACGACAAGCAAGCGGTATTGGCGGCAACTGCAAAGCCACGACTTAAAGCGAGTGAGGTGTTACCAAGCATTCGTAACTGTTACGGCAATGAGCCGCACTTCGTTTTTGAATTACGCGATCCGGCATGGATTCTGGCGTTGCTAGATCAAGATGATGCGCAACAACTTTTAATCAGCCCACCCCTCACCCCTGACCATGCGATTCGCACCAAGTCATTACCGTGCTGGATCGATGGCGAGCCGTCCGTATCTATTGACGCCTACGCGATTGCTTATCACGACTATTTCCAACGTGGGTGCAAGGCACGTGGGTCACGCACTGAATTAGACAACTTGCCGCGCTTGTTGTTGATTCCTGGATTGGGTTTGGTCGGCGTGGGGACCTCGGCCAAAGCAGCTGGTATCGCCGCCGATATTGCCGAACATACTTTGCTGACAAAAGCCGCCGCGAAAAACCTCGGGCTCTACAAAGGCTTAGACGACTTAAACTTATTCGACATGGAATACTGGTCGTTAGAGCAAGCTAAGCTCGGCAGCGGCAAACCAGCCGAGTTAGCTGGGCAAGTAGCGGTGATCACCGGAGGCGCGGGCGCCATCGGCGAAGGCATCGCCGAGGTATTACTTAATGCCGGAGCAAGTGTCGCATTACTCGATTACGATTTAGATGCTGCCGTCAATACCGCAGCGCGACTCGGTCCACAGGTCCTTGCCGTAAAAGCCGATGTTACCGATGCCGATTCACTCGATGCCGCGCTGGAGCAAGTGTGCCGCCAGTTCGGTGGCATCGACATTGTGGTGCCTAACGCCGGAGTCGCGCACTCGGCATCCATACTCGACCATGAGCTCAGCGACTGGCAACGCATTAACGACGTCAATCAAACCGGAGTGTTTCTTACTCTTCGCGCATGCGGACGTATTCTGAAAGCCCAAGCAACTGGTGGCGCAGTGGTGCTCATTTCCTCGAAAAACGTACTCGCCCCAGGCGCTGATTTTTCGGCGTACTCTGCTTCGAAAGCCGGAGCGCATCAACTCGCAAAAGTGGCGGCGCTCGAATGGGCCAGCGACGACATTTGCGTGAACATGGTTTGCCCAGATGCCGTTTTTAGAGCTGGCGATAATGCATCCGGCCTATGGAATGAAATCGGCCCCGATCGTGCCAAGTCGCGCGGCCTGTCATCAGACGAACTCGAAGAGTTCTACCGTGACCGATGTTTACTCAAAACAGAAGTAAGCGCCACTGCTGTTGGTGAGGCGGTATTATTTTTTGCCGCACGCCGCACCCCGACAACCGGCGGTGTTATTAATGTAGACGGTGGTGTTGCCGCTGCCTTCCCCCGATAAATCATGATTGTACCTCGCACTACTCGCCCTGAAATACTCAAGAAACTAACGGCCAAAGTTGCCGCTCGCAAACCGCTATTGATTTCCTCCGCAGGAAGTGGACTCGTTGCAAGCCTTTTAGAAAAAGCCGGGGCCGATTGCGTAAACACTTTTTCCGGTGCGCGACTGCGGGCTAATGGCATGGGAACCATGTCCATGATGTGGCCGATTCTCGACTCGAATCAGCAAGTTTACGACAACACCACTCAAGATGTGTTGCCAGCGATGAAGGGCGATGCGTTTGTTTGCGCCTGCATCAACGCCAACGATCCGCTGCGCGATATGCGCAGCTATTTACAAAGCTTGCTCGATGCCGGTATCCCATCGGTATCGAACATCGGCCCCTCGGTAAGTTATGTTGACAAAGAATCGAACCTCTACCAAGTTCTACGCAAAAGCGGCGTTACCTTCGAGAACGAAATTGAAATGTTAGCGCTAGCCAAAGAGATGGGCATGGTCACCATTGGCTTAGCCTTTGATTTGGACGACGCCCGACAATTACTTGAGGGGGCCAAGCCTGACATCTTTTGTTTTCATGCGGGCACCACTAAAGGTGGCTTAGTCGGTTTTGATTCCGGTGAGACCATTGCCGAGACTGCTAGACGTAGTGAAGAAGCCTACCAAATGGCGCGCGACATTCATCCCGAGGTGTTGCTCGTCGGACATGGCGCCGCAATGGAAACTCCGGAAGACGCCGCATACATGTTGGCGAACACTAGCGGTCATGGCATCTGGACAGGATCATCCACAGAACGTCTACCGATTGAAAAGGCCGTATTCGCCGCCGCATCAGAATTCGCTAACCTAGAATTTCCAAATGAATAATAAAACCGTCGTCGTCATTGCGACCCTTGATACCAAAGGTGAAGAAGCTGCTTTTGTGAAACAGCAAATATCTGCACTCGGAGGCCATGCGCTACTTCTAGATATTGGATTGATCGGAGAACCGGGCACCGCTCCCGATATTGATCGCGCCACGGTCATTCAAAGCGGCGGTTCTAGCCTCGAAACTCTGCTTGATAATCCTCAGCGACAAGAAGCGTCTCCCGTTTTTATCGCCGGCGCTATCGCAATCCTTAACGAGATGCTCGACAACGACGAAGTGCATGCTGTACTAGGGTTCGGCGGAACTCAAGGCACGAGTAATTGCGCGGCGATAATGCAGGCACTTCCATTTGGTTTGCCAAAAATTATTTTATCGACTATGGCCTCTGGTGACACGTCAGCATTCGTCGATATTAAAGACATCACCATGATGTTTGCGGTCAGTGACATTCTTGGACTCAATCCCCTATCGCGCACCATTTTATCTAATGCCGCCGCTGCCGCCTGGGGAATGTCGCAGTCGCCATTTAAGTTGCAGCGCAACAGTGAAAAAGCCGTAATAGGCATGACCAACCTCGGCGTGATTACCGACGGCGCCATGCATGCCATGAAATTGTTTCGCGAAGCCGGACACGAAGTCATTGTGTTTCACGCTATTGGTGCTGGCGGTCGTGCCATGGAACAACTGATGAAAGAAGGTCATATCCAAGCAGTTTTCGATTACGCCTTGGGTGAAATCTCCGACGAAGTGCATGGCGGATTCCGTTCTGCAGGCGAAGAACGCCTGACAGTCGCCGGGAAATTAGGAATCCCACAAGTGCTATGCCCTGGCGGTACCGAGCACATTGGATTATTCACTGAAGCAAATGTCGTACCTGAAGAGTATAAAGATCACGTGTCGGTATTCCATAACCCGATTATTTTCGTGCCGCGCCTCAATGCCGACGATATGCGCCAAGTCGCTAAAGTAATTGGTAAACGACTACAACATACGTCTGGCAAAGCAACGATGTTGTTACCCATGAAAGGCACTAGCCGCTACTGCATCGAGGGCGCCCCACTCTATGACCCAGAAGCCGACGCTGCATTCTTCGAAGAACTACAGAAGTGTTTACCGCGCACAGTCGAAGTGCAATTAGTCGATGCCGCAGCTGAAGATGACGTTTTTGTCGAGCTAGCAGTAACAAAGTTACTCGACATGCTTGACTAAATTCTTTCTTCCGTGATGCAAAAAATACTTCAAGCTGCCCTCATCTTATTGTGGGTAAGCTGCGCGCAACTCCCAGGCCCAATTGTCCTCGCCGGCGGAGGATCTTTTGACGACGCGTTCTTTCGCCGTACTTTACAATTATCCGAGACTGCGCATCCTGCAGTGATCATTTTCCCACAAGCTTCGCAACGCGAAGAAGCCGGTAGCGAATCGTCGCAGATTTGGACCCGTGCTGGCGCAGCATCTACCTTCGTTGCTGACTTTCGCTCGACCCAAGGATGGGATTCCACTCTAGAACACCTCTCCAAAGCCAATGTCATTTGGTTCACCGGCGGTAGTCAATTGCGCTTAGTCGCTGCGATGGAATCCGCCGAATTTCTCCAGCACATCAAAGCGCGTTGGCGTGAAGGCGCGGTCATCGGCGGTACTAGCGCCGGAGCCTCAGTGATGGGCGAGATCATGCCGTCAGGCAAAGAGCTCTATCCTGGATTCGGGATTTGCAAGAATACCATCGTTGACCAGCACTTCACCGAGCGTAACCGACAGCCCCGCTTACGATATGCCGTGCGGGTGCATCATGGCTATAGGGGCCTTGGCATATCTGAAGGCACCGCCGTTTTCCTGCATGGTCGCTACGCCCGCACATACGGTAGCGGCATGGTGCATGTTTATGAATCGGCAGAAGCACTAAAAGTTTTGCCACCGAATTCTGTAGAGAGTCTCTACTAATTATTGACATTCGGCTTTAATCGCAGCCACCGTCGGAGACGATTCTGTTCCTAGGCCAACTAGCTGGTGTGCTATTCTTCCTGCGGAATCTAAAGTTGTAATAATGTTCGAATGTGCGAAATTGCCCTTGATGCCTTTTTTATAACGTACGCCCAAAGCAGCAGCAATACCGCGAACAGCGAAGTCGTCGCCATGCAGTAAAGTCCAACGCGAGGTATCTAGATTATTTTTTTCAGCGTAGGCTTGTAAAACTTCTGGGGTGTCACGCTCACTGTCCATGGAAACAAGCAGCCAACGCACTTTACCTAATTGTTCGGCAGGTATTTCTTTTTCGATCTCTTTAAGATCGAGCATGGTGCGCGGGCAAGCATATTCGCAATGAGTAAATATCATCACCGCCACCACCACTTGCCCTACAAAGTCACTAAGGGCGCGCTCGCCACCACTTTGGTCACGCCAAAGTCCGTCCGTTAAATAAATGGACTCGTTGGGCAAAGCAGCAGTAGCGGAAGATGGCTCTAGCGGTAGACAGCAATCAGCGACGTATGCATCTGCCACACATCTAAACCCAACATTCGGGTAAGTTTGATTGGCTATAAAGCTATTACGGAAAGACAGGCGAAAAGACGCCACATCATTGGAATCAGAATCGGCTATTTCAACATTGCCACAAAACAGCTTGGTGACATCGCTCGTTTGTCCATATCCAGCCATCAAGGTAGAAGGCTTATTGAAGTCATCAACCCACTCCCAAATCAAACCATGCATATCGAACAGCTGATAATAATTCGGCTTACCTGATCGAACTGCCGTTGGTATCTCAGGCATTTGCCGTTGGTACCAGTCGAGAATGGTTTGCTGATAGCGCTTCTCTTGGCTGCCATCGGCGACTGTCTCGCTAGCGAGGGCGAGAGATTCCCATTCATCTTGCGTAGCCAACCGACGCCCAGCCCATCGCGCATATTCACGTGCTGCAAACCAAGAGACGTTGGTTACTGGAGAGTTAGCACTTCCCTCAGGGTATTCAAAGTCGCCAAGCCAATGCTGCAAATAGTTTTCGCCGACTAAAACAGCCGCTGCCTGGGAGCGAAGCCACGCTGGACTCGAAATCACGAAGTTGCGAAACTGTGCGTTCGTGACGGGATGCTCTTCCACTAGCAAATCGACAAAGGCACCCTCTGCGATTTTCACCATTGGAGTTAAGGGGGTCTCAGACGCCATAGGCCCTGGCTTACTTTCACTACAACTCGTTAGAAATAGTGAAGAAATGACCGCTACGATGACTAGGTAAGAGACTCTCATTACTAGCCCCATGATACACCATCAACTAGTCAGAAAACTCTGACAATTCTTCCCAACGCTTGGTTTTAGCGACAATAAGCGCTTCTAACTCGGCGCGCCGTTTCTGCAGTACCGCAAGCTGCTTATCGGCTGTCGCGTATATCTCAGGGTCGGAGAGCTTCGAATCGAGGGTCGCCATTTCTTTTTCAATGGTTGTGACCTCGTCGAGCAAGCCGTCAAACTCGAGACGCTCTTTATTATTCAATTTACGCTTCGACGTAGACTTTTTCCCTTCAGGGTTTGCCATAACCGGCATTTTTTCGGCTACCTGCTCGACAATCCCTTCATCCGGAGACCAGCGGTCAAGGAGTGAACTGACATCACCGGTGTGCAAGAACGCACCACCGCGATCGTCAAGATATAGAACGTGAGTTGCGACGCGGTCTAAGAACCAGCGGTCGTGGCTAACCAACAACACGCAACCATAAAAAGCACACAAGGCTTCTTCAAGCGCGCGCAACGTATTAAGGTCGAGGTCGTTTGTAGGTTCGTCGAGAACCAACACATTGCAATCTTGCAGCAACAATTTGGCGAGTAGAACGCGTCCGCGTTCGCCACCTGACAGCGAACCTACCTTGACTAATTTCTTTGCGCCTGGGAACAAGAATGAATTTAAGAAGCCGGCAATGTGAACTTTGCTTTCGCCGACGACTACGTATTTCCCGGTGCCAGCAATCTCTTCCATGACGGTCGCTTCATCATCAAGGTCTTCACGTTTTTGTTCAAGCGTACCAAACTTTACGGTCTCGCCGATGGTGACACTTCCGCCATCTGGCTCGAGTTGGCCGAGCAACAACTTAATCAAAGTCGTTTTACCAACGCCGTTAGGGCCGACGATACCTAGACGCATTCCGTTTTCAATTTTAAGGTCGAGGCCATTTAAAATTTTCTTTTCGGGATAGGCGAAACGTAAATTTTCTATTTCAATGACTTTAGAACCCAAGCGCGGCCCGCGCGGGATTTCCATTTCAAGTTTCACATCGCTTTCTAAAGACTTAGAACTGGCCAAAGCATCAAAGCGTTTAATGCGTGCATTCGCTTTAGTACCGCGCCCAAGGACGCCCGCGCGCATCCACGCGGTTTCACGTTTCAACAAAGCCAGGCGGGTATTCTCTGACTTCTCTTGAGAGGCAATACGTTCGATGCGCAACCTCAAGTACTCGTTGTAGTTACCAGGGTAGGAGTAGATAGAACCACGATCGACTTCGACAATTTTATTCACAACGCGATCGAGCAAAAAGCGATCGTGTGTCACCAACACTAACGGAACCTTCATTTGCGTCAGCTGCTTTTCAAGCCAAGCAATCACAAAAGCATCGAGGTGGTTAGTCGGCTCGTCGAGCAGCATCAGGTCAGGTGCCGACACTAACAATTTGGCTAGTGCCACACGTCGCGCCTCACCGCCGGATAGATTACCGCAAGTTAACGACGCGTCTTTCAAACCCACGCCATGGATGGACGCCGCAATTTTATGCTCGACATCATGACCACCGAGTCGTTCAAGCTGATGCTCAAGGTCTTCGATACGATCGGACACATCTGCCCCATCCGCTAGCTTTTCATAAGTCGCAAACAATCTTGTTTGAACGGCATGATGTTCACTTAAGCCCTCGCGGACGGCATCCTCAATAGTGAGGTCGTTATCGAACACCGGCTCTTGCTCGAGATAGCCGATACGTAAACCGTTGCGCAACACACGGGTGCCACTATCTAGAGTGTCGACTCCCGCCATCATCTTTAGCAACGTCGACTTGCCCGCTCCGTTAGGACCAATCAAACCGATGCGGTCTTGCGAAGTAACGGTTAAATCAACCTTCGTCAACAACGGGCGGTTGTCGTCGTAAGCTTTGCTTACTCCTTGGAGGGTGATGAGCGGCATGGTCGCGCATAGTCTAATAGAATTAGCGCTCGATTGTGAGGTGGCTTAGGCGCCCCCGAAAATTCCAATCACTTACCCAGATGTCACCGTTTTTGCCCCAGGCCGCACAGTGTGGCGACAAGAAGATACCGTCGCTCCATTTATCGTAATCGACACGGTTAGTTGCACGCAAGGCCGGATCAGGCTGCTCGCCTAAGTGCTTCAGCACCTCTCCCGCCCGGTTAAGAATGGTCACTCGTCCTTCTAGCTCGGCGACAAGCCATCCGTCTTCATTGATATCGACGTGGCAAGGCCTATTGAGCACGGCTGGTACGCTGCTGCTGAACGTACCATCGGTGTTGAATAATTGCAGACGGCGGTTTTCGCGATCGGCGACGACCACCTTATTGAGGTATGCGTCGTAGCTAATGCCATGCGGTGTTTTGAACTTACCGGCTTCAGAGCCCCAGCCACCAAAGCATGATTGCCAATTACCTTCAGCATCGTAGATATGCACCCATGATTTTCCGTAGCCATCCGCGACCATGAAGCGCCCATCTGGCAGCACGGTCACCGAGGTTGGAGCGTATTCATCTGCAGAGTTGTACTTGCCGGACTCTTGCGGCCAAGCGACACTCAACAACACTTCGCCATCGAGTGACCGTTTCTGAACTTGATGCTGAGCAGTGTGCGCCACAAACAAATACTCGGTATCTCCTTCCTGAACAATTTCTAAGCCGTGTAAGCCACCGGACAAATCTTCACCGATGTTTTTCTTAAAAACACCGTTTGCGTCAAACACGAAAATAGCTGGCTTGCTGTCGGTACAAAGATAGACGTCTCCGTTATTCGCTACGTCCACACAACCATGAGTGTTGCCTAAGGTGACGCCAGGTGGCAGAGACATCGCACTACTTTGCCATGCGTAAGAATAAGGCTGGAGTGGAGCAATCATGCAACCAGCAATTAGGGATAAGACACACAGTACAAAGGTGGGTTTGGCCATGGAGCATATGATATGTTCCCGAATGGCTGGCGTCAGCCAAACGGTATCTACTCTGTGGGGCAGTCTAAATACTTTATTTTGGCAGTAAATTGGGTGTAATAATCAGAGAATCGTGATTATGGGTCGCCGTGCGGTGTAGTGGGCAATAATTGCACTCATTTCTCGAACCTCGCAGCGAGCCAATATAGACTAAACCGCTATGTGAGCGAGAGTTTCGTCACCTTCACTGCCCTCCAATCGGTGGCCATGCCCAAAGGCGGCCATCACTATCATAATGCCATAGATCGGCATAAAAGCCCTTCTGAGATAGCCGCAGCCACAAATTTCAAGTAAACATATTGCAAAATTATACAAATTAAGCACATTTACTTGCGCAACGCTAGAATGCTCACCTTGGCCATCCTGGCCTCACTCTTAATAAATAATATAATGCGACTTTTTGTTGGTAACCTTCCTTGGAGCATCGGTGACGATGAGCTCCGTGATCTTTTTTCTGAATTCGGCGAAGTAACCGACAGTAAAGTAATTAACGACCGCGAAACCGGTCGCTCTCGTGGCTTCGGATTCATCGAAATAGATGATGACGGTGGCGAAGCTGCAATCAAGAGCCTAGATGGTTCTGAGCAAGATGGTCGCGATATCCGCGTAAATGTTGCTGAAGAGCGCAAGCCACGCGATAATAATCGCGGCGGTGGCGGCGATCGTCGCGATAACAACCGCTGGTAAACACTAGCCAAGCTAAACTTATAGCTTAAAAAGATACCTGGGGTGCTTCACGCATCTCAGGTATTTCTATTTCAAAGAACTCGCGCGGCGTGAAACTATACATACCGGCGATGACATTCGACGGAAACTGCTGAACTTTATTATTATTCTCGCGAATGTTGCCGTTATAAAAACGCAACGCAGCCTGAATACGGTTTTCAGTGTTTGCCAATTCTAATTGTAATTCGGCAAAATTGGTGCTGGCCTTCAAATCTGGATAAGCCTCAAGCCTCACCATCAAACTGGAAAGAGCGCCCTGCAATGCCATTTCATCGACCGCCTGAGAAGCCACGTCGCCATTATTAGCAGACGCTTTCTCGCGCATCTCTGTCACCTTTGCCAGCAACTCGCTTTCGTGCTTTGCATACCCCTTTACGGTATTGATTAAATTCGGAATTAAATCGTAGCGGCGCTTTAATTCGGTATCGACATTCGACCAAGCCTCGTCGCATTGATTGCGAATAGAAACAAGCCCGTTGTACATGATTATGCCGATTGTAAGAGCAAAAAGTGGTATTCCTATTATGGCGTAAGTCATTATTTTCTAAAAAGGTAGTCGGGCATTAGTGATCGAATCTTGATCAAGTGTTGTAAGTAGTAATCGAGCTCGTCCGGTTCTAGCCTATGAGTATCATACAAAGCCAAAGTGTCTCCGTCGAGCTCTAAAGCGGTGCTTTGATGCTTCAGCAAGTATTCCATCATTCCGGTATTACAAAAATCATACGCAAGTTTCTTGTCACCAGACTTCACAGCGAACTTCTTGGAGAACTCTACCGACTCGAAGTCGATATCGTCGAATCCTAAGAACTGACCTATCTTCGAGAAAAAACCTTCCGGCTGAATATGCAACTCCGGAAAAGGTTGCTCGATTTTAATAGCGATGATTCCGAGATGATGGTGATGCGTTCGACGATGGCCCTTTGAGTTTGTCGAGTAGGTCTCATAATGATAAGTGAAGGCATCAGCAGCATAGCCCTGGTAGTCGCCGTGTAAATAATCGTACGCATAGCGATTGCTGCCTTGATTCAATTTATCCAAGAACGAAAGCCGGCGTCCTAGTTCACGGCTACGGTTAGGGTCGAATTCGAAATCATTCGCTGCCGCCCAGGCTATAAACCCTTCTCGGCGTTTTTTATGGTACTGCCAAGAAAAGTAGAACACCGCAGCAACAGCCGCGGCGATGAGGACGATTAATAATGGGTCCATAACCAAGTCAGTGCTTGCTCGCGATCGGCGAGATTACCTTCAATTTGAAGATCATAAGCAAGCTCTAGGATTTTACCCATTCCTGGGCCAGGCTCAATGCCATGAGAAATTAAATCTTGGCCGCGCAAAAAGTTTTTTGGTGCTTCATCCTTTACTCCCAAACTTGCAGCTCGTTCTAGCAACCATACTTCCGGAGCCCACGGCAACTCAAACGGTTTCAGGCGTCCGGCGAAATCAGCGAAAGAGACACGGCACAGCGCAGGGATATTCACCCGTGTGGATAGACGGCGAATCGCGGCATCGCTCACTTTGTCGCGCTCGAGATACAACTGCCCCGGACGTAAATGCTCACGCACTAAATCACAAACCAACGGCACCACATCATTTTGTCCATTAATGCGCGCCAACAATTCTTTGGTTGGCTCGACGCCACCAACATCATGCGCGGGACATCGCCAGCGCTCGCGCTCGAATACGGTGTGCGTAGCCTTGCCAAGATCATGGCAGAGTACACCAAGCATTTCTGCCCACACATTCTCCATTTCGTCACGGCGTAATACAGCAGCATCGAGGCACAAAGCGGTATGAATCAACACATCGCCCTCAGGGTGCCACTCAGGGTCTTGCGGTACTTCGCGCAAACACGATAACTCGGGGAAATGCATTAATGCGCCCGTTTGCTCTAAGGCCAATAAGCCCTTGCCCGGATGATCGCATTTCTCGAGCATCAATCGAAACTCGCCTTCGATACGCTCGCGCGGCAATTCTGAAATGTCAATCGACTTACACAGCTCTACCGTTTCGTCGGCGATTGCAAAATCGAAGCTCGCCACAAAACGCGCGGCCCGCAAAACACGTAACGGGTCTTCGATGAAAGTCGGAGAAACATGACGCAGCACCTTTCTCTCTAAATCGCCGACGCCATCATGGAAATCGAATATCTCGCCCGTCAGCACATCTTGCATTAAAGCATTGACCGTGAAATCACGGCGCAGCACGGCCTCTTCTTTTTGCATGCGTGGGTCTGATTTTATCTCGAAGCCCTTGTGCCCGGGACCCGTTTTAGATTCGCGCCGTGGCAAGGCAACTTCAACCTCGTCCCCATCATCAAACACCAACAGCAGCACGGCAAATTGCTTGCCGATTAGATGGACTTTGCCAAATTTAGCCAACAGGTTCTCGAGATCGTCCACTTCGATTCCGTAGACCTCAAGATCAAAGTCTTTGCACTCTCTATTTAGCAACTGATCGCGCACAGCTCCACCTACAAAATACGCCCTGCCCCCTGCCGCTTCGACAGCAGTGGC
>JAQWRF010000181.1 GCA_029243845.1 Planctomycetota bacterium
CAAGATGATGTTGTTGCTGTTGCCAAGGTATTAACAGGATGGACTTTTGATGGCGGACGTAAAGGTAGCCACGAATATAAATTTGATAACAGCATGCACGTTGAAGGAGACTTTAGAGTCCTTGGCAAGCGAATTCGTGAGGACGAAACCGGTGATAACGGCCAAGGTCGACAGTTGCTAGATATTCTTGGCAAGCACAAGGGCACTTCAGAATTCATCGCAATGAAAATGGTGCGCTATTTGGTTTCGGACGTTCCTGCCGAGAAGTTAGTGAAAAGTGTTGCCAATGTTTATCGCAAAACCGATGGTGATTTTGTTGCCATGGTTCGCGAGATTGTCGGTAGCGAAGAGTTCTATTCGCGCGCGAATTACCGAAACAAGTTCAAGACGCCTTACGAATTTATTGTCAGTGCTTTGCGTATTACTTCTGCTGAGATAACTTCCCTGCGTGGCCTTGAGAATTATCTCAAAGATATGGGGCAGCCTATTTACCACTGTGACGACCCAACTGGCTATTACGATGTAGCTGAAGCTTGGCTCGATCCTGGGGTTATGGCATTGCGCTGGCAATTTGCGCGCGATTTGGTTGGCGGTAAAATTAGAGGAGTGAAGGTGGGCGATGCCTTCTATCAGCAAGTTCCGACCGACGCGTCGCCACGGCTATGGCAGCACCATTTGACTAAGATGGTACTTCCTGGTGGGGCGGGCGAGCGCACGCGGGCGGCACTGACTACGGTCACCACCGAGTATTTAGAGAAGAAAGGGCCACCAGATTTCTACAAAGCCGCACCAACATTGGCGGGCTTATTACTCGGTTCTCCAGAATTTCAACAGCAGTAATATCATGACTGACAACAAAAAATTTACAACCTCGCGCCGTCGTTTCTTGCAAGGGCTTGGTGCTGCATCTGTGGTTAGCCAAGTGCCTGCCTTTGGCCGTACCTTACCGCTAGGCGAAGCCGCACCGACGATAATTCGCGCTAAGGGTCAAAAATCTATCGTATGTATTTTCTTACGTGGCGCGGCCGATGGCTTGAACATGATTGTGCCTTATGGAGATCCTTCATACGAGGGGTATCGACCCACTATGGCTATGGACTTAGACGATGGTCTGATTAAACTAGATTCGACTTTTGCGCTGCATCCCGCTTTGGCGCCGCTCGAATCCCTTTACGAGAACAAGCGTTTTGCGCCGATTATATGCGCGGGTTCAACGCACAGAACGCGTTCTCATTTTGACGCACAAGATTGGATGGAGTTTGCTGCTCCGGGCAACCGGACTATGCGCGAAGGCTGGCTTAACCGTTACCTGACATCTACCAAAACCGAGTCTTCAGCAACCTTTAGAGCGATGGCGATTCAAGAATTGCTGCCACGTTCGCTGCGCGGGGCCTTCCCTGTTTTAGCCGTGCCAAGCAACGCCACCAATAAAAAGAGCAATGACAACCTCGATATCTTCGAACGCTTTTATGGTGACTCTGGCGGCATGCTCGAAGGAGGAGAAATGACAAACCGAGATCGTGAAAATGACTCGGCAGGTGTTGTTGAATCGGGGCGTATGACGATTGAAACTTTGCGCCGCTTCCAAGAAATTGTTGGCAAGGCGCCGAAAAAGCGCGATGGCAATGAAACGGTTTCTGGCTCCGCTTATTCTTCATCGCGTTTCTCAAAAGGATTACAGCAAATTGCTAAAGTGTTGAAGGCCGGTGAAGGGCTTGAGGTTGCTGGTATCGACTACGGTGGCTGGGACGATCACACTGGCGAAGGTGGGGTTGAAGGTAAGATGGCGACACGCATGTCAGATTTTGCACAAAGCCTATCTGCCTTCTGCGCCGATCTCGGGCAAGACCTTGATAACACCACGATTATGGTAATGACAGAATTTGGACGGACTGTTCGCGAGAACGGTAACGTTGGTACCGACCATGGCCATGGCTCGACGATGTTTGTCATTGGCGGCGAGGTAAATGGTGGAAAGGTACATGGCGATTGGACAGGCCTTGCGAAGAAAGATTTATACCAAGGGCGCGACTTAGCAGTGACTACTGATTTCCGTAATGTTTATCACAGCGTACTGAAGAATCACTTTGGCTTTAAATCCCCACAAGAGTTTTTCCCTGACTTTCGCCCAAGCGAAATTAAATCGCTGTATTAAATTACCCGAAAACTTTTTCTGGGTTCACTACTTTGCATTCAGCCGAAGCGCCTTCGAGGGTTGCGCGTAGGTTGGTGCCCGTTGGTGCCGCGCTGCGCTTGATGTAGGCAAAAGAAATTGGCTTGCCGAGTTGTGGCGAGTAAATCCAGCTGCTGACCTTGCCAACTTCTTTGTCTTGCGCGTCGAACAAGGAAGCACCTTGCATGAATTGCGGCTCGCCGTCAAAATGGAGTTGGCACAGTTGACGCGGCGCTTGACCATAAGTATTGATGCGCGCAACAACTTCTTGTCCGGCGTAACAACCTTTAGTGATAGATGCTCGCCGCCATTCGTTACAGCCCGGCAAGGTGTAGTTGTCATCAAAGTCGCTGCCCCAAAGTGGGAATCCACCTTCGACGCGCATAATGTCTTGCGCAACCCATCCGCCTAATGGGTGGCCATCGTCGACAAGTTGTAGCATGATGCCATTGGCTGCACTTGGTTCGACAATTATTTCATGACACTTTCCGCCAGCATCCGAACGGCTGATTAGATGACCGTTGTGCTTTACGGCGGGCAGTTCTCCGAATATTTTAATGCGCGCAACATCAGCTTTCTCGAAGCTAATGTCTTCGCCAAAATGCAGCATGTTCATTTTTTCTAAAAATGCGTCGCAACATGTAACCGGGATGTCGACGCCGACATGCCAGCGATTGTCATTGTCAGCAAAGCGATATAAAACGAGTTCGGCAATCCAGCGGCCTTTGCCGTCGAGCATTGCCGACAACTGATGCTCACCAACATTTAGCTTGTTGAGATCACTCGAGAGTGTCCGCTGGAAGAAATCATACACGTCGGCGCCGTGCACCTCTATCCACGCGCGATGTCCGCCATCACAAACTAAGGTCTTCTCGCGGGCAGCTTGATATTCAAGGCCAGCTTCGCTGCAGCGTAAAGGAATTTGCATGCCGTAAACATCGAGGAAGTCTGCGTTGTGTTGTGCGAAGAAATCGCTGAGCGGGGTCGGATTAAGCGTCACTGGGGATTACGGGGAAAATTAATTTATCACTAAGCAGTGGCGCAAAGTGCACGTTTATTTTAGCAAGAGGCCTAAACCCTGCTTGCTGAAGTTCGAGTTGTATTTGCCGTGGCGACGGCAGTTGCGGATTTTCTTTATAAGCACCAAGCTGGTAGCGTAATTTGCGCGAAAGAATACGCACCGTGTGCGAATGTCGGTAATCAATGATTGCGCCGAATTTACACACACGATTTAGCTCTCGTAAAAAGCGTACGCGCAATTCCGATGAGTGGACAAGGTGTAGCATGCGAATACAAACGCCAATATCGATGGCGTTGTCTTCAAAAGGCAGGCGTCCCATATCTGCGCAAAGAAAATCTTGTTGGGGGTGTTTCGCGCGAGCTTGTTGCAACATCTCTACGGACAGATCGGCGCCGATAGTGTGACAGCCCTGCGCATCAAACAAATCTGAAAAACGGCCCGTGCCGCATGGGATATCAAGGGCGCTTTGAAAGGATACACCGTGGTGCTCTTTCAAAATATCGAAAGCCTTTAGGATTGCGCGGGCCTTGCGCACATCGCGCTTTTTGCCCAATGCACCGCTCCAGCGCTGGTCGTAATCACGAGCAACGGCTTCATCTCGATATACTTCGAGTTTGGGCGGGCGGATGTCGTTCATAGCTAGAGAATAACATGAATATAGTCGCGATAAAGCTTGAACCCTAGGCGTCTTAAGTCCGTTAAACTCTTTGAGAATGATTACCGCAGCCTTTCTATTTTTTGCCGCCCAGCAGGCTCCGTCTGTCAGCGAGATGTTGGCTATGCCGTGGGAGGGCAACGAGCGTTTCGTTTATGGCCAGGTGTTAGACGCCGAGGTCGATTCCGATGTGCGCGCGGCTTTGGCCGAGTATGCGATTGTGTTTGATGGGCACTCCGCTATCGATGCTTTTCGTTCGCTGATCGATGCCGCAACGACCCCAAGTTTGCTGCATTCTTTGCTGCGCGAGTGGCAGTGTTGTGTGCAAGCGGGCGACCGTGCGTTACTGTTAACTATCGCCGAACAAACGCAGACGCGCACGGCTTTTTTAGCTTTGCGTAATTTAGTTTCTTTGTGTGAGACTGCTAGCGACTATATTCCATTGATCGACTTGGCGGCGGAACGTGATGCCGAGCTAGCGCAGCGCTTGTTAACCTATTTGCCGCGTTTAGATGACGATGGAAGTTTTCGTGATTACCTTAGTTCGCAACTGTCGGTGAGTAATGCTACGCATCGCGCGTCAATGTTGAGTAAGGCCGCCGAGTATCACACCCCGCAATCTTTTTTGAAGCTGTACCAACAACGCGTGAGCTCAGCTGATCTCCGTCAACAAGCCGAGTGGATGCCGGTTATCGCGCGCCAGACCGATGCCGCGTGTAAGGCGGTGGCCGCCGAGTGGTTTTTGAAGACCCAAAACGCAGATTTTACCGCACCGGTAGTCGCTGTTTCACGTGCCTTGGCAAATTCGAATTGTCTCGATGGTGATGAAGGGTTTTACATGCAGCACCCGTTGATGACCAATCAGCAGGCATCGACTTTATTGATGAGTCGCGTCGCAGATTCTGCCGAGGCAGAAATTTTTGCGGTTGAACACTTTAATGAATTCCCATCGATTTGGCAGAAGTTATTTTTAGGAGCATTTAGTTCGAATTCTGATTCGGCTACATTGCAAATGGCTAATACAGTGGCATTGTCCATGCGTTACAAAGAAGGCGTGCGCGCCGCTGCTATTCGTTTGCTCGGCCGCCAGTATCGCAAACCTGCTGTCGCTACAACTTTGCTTGCGTTGTTTAATGAAGACTGGAGCAGTTACGAGGTTGCTGACGCGTTGATTGAGTTCGCTATTGAAGACGAAGTCGCTTCACCGCGCGAGTTGCTAACAAGCATTGATAGGCAGTCGTATTTGTCCGACATGAAAGAAGAGTTACGGCAAGTCGTTTATAAAAAATGTGCGACCCAATATAGTGACGAGCATTGTAATTTTATTGTGCAGTCCTGGGTGGCAGAGGTCGCCAACGTGCAAGCGTTAGCATTGACCGAGCTCACTTCTTTGTCTGCAGTTGCGCGCGAGAATGGTAACTTCAGCCAAGCCGTAGATTCGCTGGTTGCACATGCCGCTGTTAATCCCGCACCGCTTCTTGCAGCGTTACGTGGCATGACGGTAAATAGTAGTGGTGCCGTATTGTTGGTTTATACCGCAGCATTAATGCGTCATGAAAACACACAAATAGCTCAGCAATTACTAACCAAGGCGCTCCATGCTTTTGGCGACGGCCACGCGGTCTGGAAAACACGCGCCTGGTGCTTGGGCGCCCAACTGGCCGAGAGGGAGGCATTCGCTCTGCACTCCGTCGAGCAACTCTTGTTGAATTTAGGCTATATCGAGGACTACCAATTTGCGATACGTGAAGGTTTTGCTCCTGAAGGTGCGGGGTGGCATGATTTGGAGACCGGCATTCGCCACCGCAAGATATTCTTGAACGCTATCGTCACGCAGCAACCCATGGCGTGCGCTACACTTCGTGGTGGCCAAGTCGAAGCCGAATTGCTATTGCGGGCAGCGCAAATGCTTAGCTCGCCGGAATATGCTCAGCGACAAGATGTCCTACTGCTAGCAGTGGGCATAGCACAACACGCCGTCGACCTTTCCCCTTACTCGATTGCCGCGCATCAGCAATTAGTTAACTGTAATTATGTCGCGCAAGTTGACTCAGAGACAAGTAAAATTGCAGTATCGCGCTTGCGTCGACTGCAAACCAATTCTAAAAAATGAAATACCTACTTACCACTTCGTTCTTGGCAGTGACCGCGCTGGTGTCGCCATCCGTAGCGCAGAGCCAGCAAGAATTGATTGACGCTTTCTCTGAACAGGGAGTGCATGTCGATATTGAAAAATCGCAAATAACCATCGCGTCATTTCTTTGCCAACTTCGCGAACCTCTTGAATATTTGCTAGTGCTGCAGCCGCAAGGCAAAGATCACGAGTCGCTGCTCTATATCGAAAAGTTAAACGCTGAAGCCTTAAACGCAGCTATGTTGATGGTCGGAGCCGAAAAGGGCGAGAACGGCAAAATGGTTCCAGTCCATCCTGCTCCTACCGAGGAAGAAGTGCAGCAGGGCGCACCGACCCATGTTTATCAGCCGCCATCGGGCAGCGGCTTTCTCCTTTATGCTGAGTGGGACATTACCGATGATCAGGGTAATTCTGAGCACTACAAATATCGCGTCGAAGATTTGGTGCTGAATGTGCAAGATGAGCGCACTTACCAGCGCGGTGAATGGGTTTACTTGGGTTCGCGTTTTATTCGACCGCACAAAGATGCCAAAGAGTTTTTTGCGGCACAAGGCGTGGGTAATTTGGTGTCGCTAGTTAATTTTGAACCCGCCAACCATTTACTTGGCGGCGCAGATCCACGCGGAGCTAATCAGTCAATTTGGTATCCAAACATTTTCATGCTACCGCCGATTGATCATCCCATCGCATTGACTTTCGAGTTAGTCCGTCACCCCAAGCCCCAGTGAATTCTCTAGCCAAATCGCTGCTGATTAAATTTAGAATTCAGCGCAGCGCCTTAGCCTTTCAGGCGGCGGCGTGCGTGGCGATGGTTTGTTACTGGGCGGCGCTAGTAGATGGAGTGAATGCTCTAGGAACAGCGGTATTTGTTTTCGTCGTAGCCTTTGTCATGTCATGGCGATTGGCGCGACCCTTCGGCGACGTAGCTGCTGGTATCGACAAAGTCAGTGATCCTCAGGCAATCGCGCGCACTTGTTTGAGTGGCTCAGTGCCTGACAGTATTAAAGCAGCATTGTCCGATGAGGCTGATGTGAAGATAAAATTTCAGCCGGTGCGGCAATTGACCGGCATGATTCTGCTGTCTGTGGTGTTTGCACTGCTGCTGCAATGGCAATCTTATTCCCCGCAACAACTAAACGTTTCGCAGCGGGCCTTGCTAGACTCAGATTTGTCAAAGATTGGCGCTGATGGTGGGCCGCAGAAAGAAGAGCAAAGTGATCCAAATGCCCAAAAGCTGCAGACAAACGAAAAAAGAGCTAAACAATTAGCCACCGACGCGCGACAATACAGCGACTTAAATGTGCAGGCGCCATCTGTAAATACCCTTATCGGTAGCGTTGGCTACGGCGATGAACTTTTCGTCCTGCAACGTTACCAAGAATTGTTAAAAAAATAATGAGTCCCGACGTAAATCGAACTGGTCTGTTTTTAGTGGGTGTGCGTGGCGCGATCGGCACTACAGTACTGCACGGGATTGAGGCTATTCGCGGCGGTATGCCTAAAATCGGTTTGGTAACCGAAATAGATGGCCTGAAAGACTGTGGATGGGCTGACGTCGAATCGTTCGCCGTAACAGGTTGGGACGTCTGCGGTAACGCTCACGACTCCGCAGAAAACTTGGTGCGCACTAATGTGCTGCCGCGCGACATTGTTGACATGTCAGGCGGGGTGCGTGATCGACTTGAGATGTCGATTGCTCCGGGTATCCCCGAGCCCGAAGATGAAGGTGGCGTTGATAATAAGTCAGCAGATTTGCTAGAGCTACCTTTGACCGAAGTCTTAGCGCAATTACGTGATGATATTTGCAATTGGAAGAGTAGCGAACGCTTGCGGCGCGGCGCGGTGATTTACTTGGCCTCGGCCGAGCGCGATCGCGACATGCTTCCCGACGGGTGGTATGACTCAGATGCCGACCCGCTCGAATTGTTGAAAACGGCGCCTCGCGATTTATCGCGGTCCATTTTGTATGCGCTAGCTGCAATTTGCGAGGGCGTGCCTTTTATCAATTTCACACCAGCTCCAGGGGGTGACTTACCAGCAATAGCAGGCTTTGCGCGCCGCGAAGGCATACCCCTTTTGGGTAACGATGGTAAAACCGGTGAAACGTTGCTTAAAACGGCACTTGCGCCCATGTTCCGCGACCGCAACTTAAATGTAATGGCCTGGGAAGGCTACAACATGTTAGGCAACAAAGATGGGGCAGCGCTCGAAGATCCGCAGCGCGCCAAGGCTAAATTAAGAAACAAAGATGTGGTGTTGCCAAGTATCTTGCCGAACAATCCAATGATGCACAGTGGCGTAAGTATCAACTTCGTGCCAAGCTTGCACGACTGGAAAACAGCAATGGATTACATTCACTTCGAGGGTTTCCTCGGTGCGCAAATGTCGTTGCAGTTTACTTGGCATGGTTCCGATTCTGCACTTGCGGCGCCGTTGATATTAGATTTAGTACGTATCGCATTGCGTGCTCAAGATCGTAATGAAGGTGGCCCGGTGCATGCCGCGGCCGCATTCTTTAAGAGCCCGCTAGAAATGGAAGAACACGATTTCCATCGTCAGATGACGATCTTCCGTGATTGGGCAAATCGCGACTAATGAATATTAGCGAGCTAGATTTCGATCTGCCCGAAGGACTAATTGCGCGTTATCCCGCCGACGAGCGGCGTTTGTCTCGTTTATTAGTGGTGCATGCTGGCGATGGCCTGTGGCAACATCAAGATTTCAGTGATTTCCCACAGTACTTTGAGGCGGGTGATTTACTGGTGCTTAACGATACTAAAGTTGTACCAGCCTTGTTGCAAATGCACAAAGAGACTGGTGGCAACATAGAAATGCTGTTTTTGCGCGCTGAAGGGCAGGTAGCGCGTTGCATGTTATCTGGCTCGCGCATTCGTGTTGGGCTAGAATTATTCAGCGCCGATAATCAAGGCAAAGTGCTGTTAAAAGAAAAATTGCCGCGCGGCGAATGGTTAGTAGAGCTAGAGTCCGGAGACTGGATATCTTTTTTAAATCAACATGGCTGCCCGCCACTTCCGCCTTATATTCGGCGTATGCGCGGTTTAGATAACGACGACGAAATCCAGCAATCTGATTTTGAGCGCTATCAGACTATCTGGGCGAAAAATAATGGCTCGGTGGCGGCGCCGACGGCTAGTTTGCACTTTGACGATGAGATGATGCATCAATTGTCTACAGCTGGCGTCAACATCGGCTACTTAAGCCTGCATGTCGGCCAGGGCACTTTCTTGCCGATTAGTTGCGACACTGTTGAATAGCATCCCATTCATAGTGAACGATTCTTTATAGATGATCATCTTGCGAAGGCCATTGAATCAGCCCGCGCCTCGGGCGGCAAAATAGTTGCTGGCGGTACCACAGTCTGCCGCGCGCTTGAAGCGTGGGCTGCAGGGCATCACGGAGAAACCGATTTGATGATCTTGCCGGGGCATACCTTTAATGTGGTCGATGCATTGCTGACCAACTTCCATACTCCGCGCTCAACATTACTTGCTTTAGTCGCCGCTATGGCAGAGCGGCACGGAGCAGATATCGGCATCGACTTTGTAAAGAAAGTTTACGCTGCTGCTATCGCCGACAACTATAGATTTTATAGTTACGGCGACGCGTCACTTTGGTTACCGCCTAAGCTTTAGTTTAAAAGCTATCCTAAGATAGTTTTTTACGCAATATTTTGCGGCAAAAGTTAGCTGCGAGCAAATTGAAAGCCACGAGCCCACCCAGGAAGTGCCAGGTGTTTAGCTCGCCAAGTAAGCTGCTGTCGTAGATGACGGTCAGCATGGTCCAGTCGGCGCTGTTGTAGATGAGACGCAGCGGTTCGATGGCCATGGTAACCGGGTTGAACAGCACCGCGTTGCTTAGCCATGCTGGTAGTTGATCCAGAGAGTTGAAAGCGCTCGATAAGAAAATCATCGGCAGAGTGATAATCATAATTACAGCCAGCATTTCAAAGTGCCTCTTAAACATAAATGCCAGGCCGAGGCTTAGTGAGGTGAATCCGAGAATCACTAGCGACAGCACCAGCAAGCCGAGCATCACGCCCGATAGTCCGCCAGCGAAACTGACGCCGAGTATTGATGTGGCGCCGACGATTACGAAACATTGCAGTAATGTCATTACCGCGATGTGAATCGCGCTGGCTAACACAATGCTAAAGCGATCATCTAGAGGAGCAGAGCGAATGCGATCTAGAAACCCGAGTTCTCGGTCGAACAATATCGGTACACCAGCATTCAGTGAAGCGTTAAAAGCTGTAAACAACAAAGCGCCGGGAGTTACAAACGATAGGTAATCTCCTTCGAGGATGTCCCCCATGGATTCTTTAAACACAATCACGAACAAGGTCATCCAGATGATTGGCTGCATCAAGCCGCTAATAACAACGATAGGTCGGCGCTTGCTATGAAGGAACCATCGCCAAGTTTGAACGCGCGTTTCTTGCCAAAAATTAGAGCTCATTGTTTACCTCACAAGTTGAAGCTAAATAAGCATCAGCCAAAGTTGGACGACGCATGGCCAGCCCGTGAATCTTCAATCCCTTGGTCGCAGCACGTTGCGTTAAATAGTCGCTCCAATCGCCGCCACTATCTGGTTTCGTATTTGCCGGCAGTGCCATGGCGTATTCCGCAAACTGTGGATTTTCTGGCATTACTTTGCCAGGGGCCGCACCAAACAAATCTGCCAACTGCTCGCGATCGCCTTCGCGCGGATGCGGGCTGAGCGAAACTCCGATAATCCATTCGCCTAAATCGTCGCACAGCTCTTGCGGAGGAGCGAAGCCACATAAATTGCCCTTAGCCATCAACACAGCTTTGTCTGCTAGAACCTCGGCTTCTTCGAAATCGTGAGTCGCCAGCAAAATAGCAGTGCCTTCGCGCTTCAGTTCTAAAAGTAGCTTCCAGAGTTCGCGTCGCGATTCGTAGTCGAGGCCTGACGAGGGTTCATCAAGGATTAAGAGCTTTGGATTGTGCATCAACGAAGCCGCTAAATCTAAGCGACGCTTCATGCCGCCAGAGTAAGTTTCAATGGCACGATGTGCGGCATCGGTCAGCTTAAATCGCTCAAGCAGTTCGTCAACACGCGCAATGATGTCGCCTTTCTTGAGATGCACTAAGCCTGCTTGAAAGCGCATAAACTCGTGGCCGGTTAAAACTTTGTCGAGCGCTGAGTCCTGTCCGGCGTATCCGAATTGTTCTCGCGACCTGCTGGGGTTTTCACAGACGTCAAACTCGCCAATAGTAATGGTGCCTTCATCAAGCGTCTCTAAAGTGCTGATGCTGCGAATGAGCGTAGATTTTCCCGCACCATTCGGCCCGAGCAAAGTAACGATTTGCGAAGCTTCAATACTAAACGAAACGTTGTTCAACGCTAAAATTTCGGAGTAAGCTTTGCGCGCGTTTTTTATGTCAAGGACAGGTGTCATTAGTAACGATAGTCTAGGACGAGAAGAGAGAGCAGCAACGGCAAGTAAATAATTGAGGTGTACAAAACGATGCGTGCGGTTTTTGTTTCGCGGTTACGCCGAAACATCAAAGCGGTCGCCAGGTAAATCAGTGACAGGCTTAGCGAGCCATAGAAGTATAACTCTTCGGTGAATTCAAACATGCTTGGTGCCATGCTCATCGGCACTAAAGCGAGCGCGTAATGAATAGATTGCCGCCCGGCGATAACGCCAGTTTTGTCAACGCCCGGTAGCATGCGCAAGCCACCGTATTCGTAATCGTCGCGGTACAGCCAAGCAATCGCAAAGAAGTGCGGCAGCTGCCACAGAAACAAGATCAGAAACAAAATGCCCGCCAAAATATCGAGGCCGTTGCTTGCAGCAGCATAACCAATTAAAAGTGGTATGGCACCTGGTATGGCTCCGACTAATGTGTTCAGCGGGGTAATACGTTTTAGCGGAGTGTAAATAAAATCGTAAAGCAAAATCATGATTATTGCTAACCATGCGCTTAAAGGATTTAAGAAAATTGCTAACCATGCGCAACCGACGATAGTGAGCACCCACGCAACGATGATGGCATCTTTCTTGCTGACACGGCCTGTCGGTAACGGGCGATTGCAAGTTCGCGGCATGCGCTTGTCGATATCGATTTCAATAATCTGATTGATGATGGCGGCCGCGGTGCTGGTCATGACCAAGCCGAGCACTAAGTGCAGCGCCATCATCCATTGCCATTGACCATGATTAGCCACCCACATGCAAATTAATGCCGCAATTGTTGTTAGCAACTGAATGCGCATTTTGCCGAGCTCTACCCAATCTTTAGGGGTTCCGCTAAGCATTAGACTTTGGGGTTAAACGTGTGCGGACTTCGTACCACACTGCCGTAGTTTTGGCTAAAACCAAGACGCCACCTAATAAGTGACCTGTTGCGATACATGCCTGAACAATAAAGCGCGTGTCTTCGTCGGGGAGATAAGTGGCTAATGGTCCGAGTAAGAAAGCCCATGCGGCAACCCCTAAGGCTAGCTGCGTGCCGAGCAAATGCGCAAGATCCCGCGCGTGTTTGCGCAGCGGAGGATGCTCGGTCAGCTTAGTGCTGACTAGGTAAATAACATATAGCACCACAAGCGATGTCGTTATGGCCAAAGTCAAGTGTCCGTCAAAGGCGCCTTGCTTATGGCGCAAGCTGGCGGCACTGAATAAATTAGCGAACAGTAAAGCCATCGCAAGATTTGTCCAACGTTTGAGCCGAGCGATTTTACGCTGGTCGACTGCGGCAAAACTTTCGGCCCATGAGCTTGAGGTCTTCATACATAACACTACTAATAAAGCCACTACCAACTGCGCTCCTAGGGCATGCAGAATGGCAATGAGGTAATCGTTTTCTAAAACTCGGCTCGCACCCAGCAACCCTTGGCCAATAACAATGACCAAAGACCAAGTGGCTAGCTTGCGTAAATCGCTACTAACAAGTGAACGTTTGACCCATGTGTATCCAGCTAAGATTAAAATAATTAAACCCGTTAAGCTGGCGGCTTGGCGATGCGTATGCTCAACGACGGAACCTGCGCCAAAAGACTCAGCGAGTTCGTCGTAGAAAAAGCTGAATAAGGAACCACTATTAATATTCGGCCAAGTGGGATAGGCCATGCCAACTTCGGCGCTAGTAATGGTGCCACCAATGCCGCAAGTCAAAGCAATGGTTACAAACAACGCCGCCACACTTAATCTCCGCAACACCATTAAAGGATTACTCATTGCCCTCCGTTAACTTCGCCCAGGCTGCGCCGCGTTCGACAATGTACAAAGCGTAGTCACGCACATCAGCAAATTCGTCGTCACTTAAGCCAGCAAAAGAGCTCATTGACGTGGATGGAATCCCGTGGCGTAAAACTGTTTCTACATCACGTACGGTCCCTGCAAATAAATCTTTAGGCGGTGGCTTTAGCAATGCCGCGGTAGGTGTATTAGCACGTCCACTTGAGCCGTGGCAGTGCAAGCAGTTAACCGCATATACTTGGCGCCCACCACTTAAGTTGGCGTTGGCCAATGGTGAAGAGGCGGGAACTTTCGGAGATGTGAAGTAGCCGTAGTCAGCAACCAGTTTTTGGTGCTGGGTTGACTGCACCTCTGAAGCGGCGACAAAGATCGGCTCGCTGTCGGGTGAAGTGAATTGTCCTTGAACGCTGCGCCATAACGCAAAGCAGGCCAAGGCGATGGCCGCATAGTAAAATAAATGCTCTCGGTTAGCCATGCTAACTGCTTAAGGCGATCGCTGCAGAGTCGGTGAGCACATAAAGAATAAAATAAATACTTACGCCAGTGATTGAAACGTACATCCACATTGGAAACAGCCTCTTCGCCCATCTGCGATGAAATTCGCGAGAATCTTTGAGTCCGGCGCGAATGACAATAATGGCTAACACCGGAACGATAGATGCCAAGACAGTATGGGTGCCAAGTAAAATTAAGTAGGGCGTTCTACCCCATGCTGGACCTGCGTAAGAAACTAAAATCTCAAAGGAGATATGGTAGTAAAGATAGCTGCACAGGAAAACCACGGAACACAAAAACGCTGAAATCATCATCTTTTTGTGGGCAGCTTCGTTGCCACGGCGAATAAAAAGGATGCCAATTACCAGCAGCGCAGCTGACAATGCATTGAGGCAGGCGTTCACTAATGGGTATAAGGTTGGGTCTTGTGGCATCTTTGTATAGAATAACTGCACCGGTTAGAATAAGCTTGTAATAATCGTATGACACAAATACTTTTCATTGCGGTTGCCGGCGCTCTCGGCACTTTGTTGCGCTACGCAATAACTCACGCTACACGCTCAATAAATGTGGCTGGTTTCGCTTGGGGCACGTTATTAGCCAACGCGCTCGGGTGCCTTTTGATCGGCGTGCTGTTGGGTATCGGGAAAGAGCGCGATATTTTTAGCCCGAACCTCATGCGCGCGATAACGGTTGGCTTTTTAGGGGCGCTAACCACTTTTTCTACTTTCACTGCCGATACCGTTAACCTGTATAGCGCTAATCAGGTGATGGCAGCCATGGGCTATGCTGTCGCTAATTTAGTAGCCGGATTTACCCTCTTTTATGTCGGCGGCATCATTGCCCGCGCAATTTAGCTGCGCAGCGGTTTATGGCCACTCTTTTTGCGGCGCTCATTCAATTCATGTAGAGCGTGCGGCTCGCTGGCCAAAAATTTGATTAACTGGCTGTTTGACACACGAAATGCCGTGGCGGTCTCGCCAATATCGTCTAAGTCGATGTGAAGGCGGTCTAGCACCTCTGCGAGCAAAGCGGGGAAGTCATCGTGATTGATGCTGACCTTGATTTTTTGCCCCTTTAGTCGCTTCATCCATGCTTCAGAAGGCACATAGGCGGCCGGAGGGCATAAATCGGCGTCGCCAATTTCGCTGCGGTGGTGTAGCGCTAACTTGTTTCGCAATCTATACAATGCCATAGTCTTGTTCTTAAGCTGAGAGCGACTTTCAGTCCCCATAGCGCTGACATTTGTCGGTAAATGCGTCACCCGAATAGCAGTCGCTACACGATTGCGATGCTGGCCGCCGGGCCCAGTAGATCGGGTGGCTTCATATTTGACTTCTAAGCCTAGTTTCTCGAGTGTTTTTCGCGCGGGGTGCATGATTTAAGTGATATTATTCAAGTGCAATTATAAATATGCCGTAAAGTGGGAGTGCCCCAATAACTTGCAAACCAATTAATCATTAATGATACTCACCTGTTTAATTAGCGCCGTTTTGAGCGCGCAGTCACCTGCATTTCCGCAGAGTGACGTATTCCAGTATGCCGATCTCGGATTTGACCGAGCTGTCTTCCGAATCGAGGGCCTTTATTCGCATCAGGCAAATGCTATGCGCATCAATGACGATTTGATTAGCAAGCAGGGAATAATCCCATCACCAACTCCGGGCTATGTGTTTCATTCGCGCGTAATCGTCGAAGCCGAATCATCACAACAAGTTCAGAATTTCGCAAACTACATTGGCGAGTCAATGGTTAGTGAGCTTGCAGGCGCACCTGGTTTTTACTTGGTTCACACCAACACCGTTGCTCAAGCATTAGAAATGGCAACAGGTCTCGATGCCTACCTCGGAGACGAAAACGTTTACATCGATGCGATGCGCCCATTATCTGCCAGGGCGTTGCCAAGCGATCCTAGCTTCGGTTTGCAGTGGCACTTAGTGAATACTATTTCTCCGAACTATGACGTCAATATCGAAGGCGCCTGGAATAACGGTTACACCGGTAACGGGCAATGTGTCGGGATTATTGATGGTGGTGTGCAAACGAATCACCCAGATTTGCAAGCGAATCACAACTCGACAGCTTCTTCAACGAACAGTAGTTCTTCGCACGGCACTTCGTGCGCCGGGGTCTCATCAGCAGTTGCCAATAACAATCGTGGTGGAGTAGGCGCCGCTTATGATTCGCAGTGGGCCGGATTACTTTACGGATCGTCGTCGACAACGGCGAACTCCTTTGGTTATCGCAACGACATCAACACCATCAAGTCAAACTCTTGGGGTCCTGTTGACAACGGCACCATTTCTTATATGTCATCGGCAGAGCGTTCTGCACTGACAACAGCCATTAATAGCGGACGTGGCGGTCTCGGAGAAGTTTTTACTTGGGCGGCTGGCAACGGTGGCACTGGCGATCGAGTGGAATACGACCCGTACGCATCGAGTCGTTTTACAATCGCCGTTGGCGCGATTGGCGACAACGACACACGTGCATATTACAACGAACAAGGCTCTTCAATGTTGGTTGTGGCGCAATCGAACGGTAATAACCGTGGCATTTACACCACAAATTATGGATCTGGCTATACCTCAAGTTTCGGTGGCACATCATCAGCATGCCCACTTGGTGCAGGTGTTGCCGCGCTGATACTCGATGCTAACCCGGCGCTTACATGGCGCGATGTGCAGGCAGTGATGATTGAATCCGCGCGCTTGAACAACCCTGGTAATTCGAACTGGACGACATCTGCAGCGGGTTATGATTTGAATGTTAACTACGGTTACGGATCGCTTGATGCGACAGCTGCAACAACGCTGGCATCAACATGGGTTAACCTAGGGCCAGAAGTTAATTCAGCTTCGGGTCAAGTAAACGTTAACGCCTCAATCCCGGATAACAACACGGCTGGTTTGGTTCGTACCGCGAACATTCCTGTTGACTTTATCGTAGAAGCAGTGGAGGTTAAATTGAATGTGACCCACAACAATGTTGGCGACTTGCACATTAGGCTTGTGTCCCCATCAGGTCATGCTTCGGTGTTGGCAAAAGATCGCAGCGATGGCACTAACAACTACAATAACTTTATCTTTACTTCTAATCGTCACTTCGGAGAATCATCACTCGGCAACTGGGAATTAACGATAAGCGACCGCGACTCTGGTACTACCGGCACTTGGTCGAACTTTACGGTTACTGTTTACGGTCACGACGCCGGCGGTAGCAGCATGTCATTGAGCACTTCCGGCTTATACAGCGGCAGCTCTTCGTTACTCAATGTTGATAACGGTTCGGCACACACAAGAACATATTTGGCATACTCGCTTGCGGGTTTAGGCACTTTCAGTGTCCCGGCTTTGGGCGTCACTCTTGGTATTGCCGCTCCGGCTCTTGCTACTTCGCCTAAAAACACCAACGCTGCTGGTGGGGTAACATTCTTCTTGCAAATTCCTGGCTCGGCTGCAGGCCGCAGCGTTTGGATGCAGGCCGCGCAGTCCGGAATGGTAACTAATATCTTGCCTTTAGTAGTGCAATAATCGCCTAAGAATCAGCGCATTTTTTTGGTTTCTAGGGTATTCTTTTATGGAGGATACTCTAGAAATCCTTTCATTTAACACGTGTTCTGCATTCTTCTCGCACTGTGCGCCCAAGGGGGCCATACGGTGGGCTCTGATGAGTCGGCCTTAGTGGTATATGCACAGCAGTTGCCCGTCGATGCGATAGCCGATCAATCATTTGTATTGCCTGAGCATTGGTATGCGCTACAAGTGCCAAATGGCATCCCCAAACAAGTTTTTGCGTGGATTCTGTGGGCTTCTCCAGGTATTGAACAAGTAGTCGACGGAGCTACTGGCGAGTTCGCTACGCGCTCGATAAGTAACGATCCCTATGTCGACGACCAGTGGCATTTATCAAATCTGAATGCGCCGACCTTCGACATCAACATCGAAGACGCCTGGAATCTCGGATACTACGGCACGGGGCAAATCATTGGTATTGCAGATAATGGTGTTGACCAATCGCATGACGATTTGTCGACAAACTATAACGCGCCGTTAAGTACGCCGTTTATTTCTAGCGCACATGGCACTAGCGTTGCGGGCATTGTTGTCGCCGAATCCGAAAATAATATTGGCGTTGCCGGAGTCGCTTGCCGCGCGCAATGGTCCGAGCAAAAGTTCGGTTCAGCATTACTGAATGCCGACACTTTTTCATGGGCTAACCAGGACCACACCGTCAAGAATAACTCATGGGGTCCGATTGACGATGGCGAGTTGCATACGATTACCAACCTCGAACTCGATGCGTTAAAAGAAGCTGTCGAGGACGGTCGCAACTCTAAAGGTATTATTTTTACTTGGGCTGCAGGTAACGGAGGCAGCAACGATCGTGTCGAGTACGATCCTTATGCTGGCAGCCGTTACACCATTGCTGTTGGGGCGATTACTAATGCTGATCAACAATCTCCATATAGTGAAGATGGCTCGGCTTTACTGATTGTTGCGCCATCAGATGGCGGCTCTTCAGGCATTGTCACCACGACATCAAACAACAGCTATAATTTCCAGTACGGTGGCACATCAGCTTCAGCGTCAATGGCAGCTGGGGCGGCGGCATTAATGCTTGACGCGAACCCAAATTTAGATTGGCGCGATGTACAGGCCATCTTGGCGCGAACGGCCCGCAAGTGTGACGCTAGCAATAGTGCATGGACGCAAAACGGGGCGGGGCATGACATCCATTATTCTTATGGCTTTGGTGCTCTCGATGTTGGCGCGGCTGTGATTGAGGCACAAACGTATGCGTCTCCGGGTATCGAGTATGTCATTGACACGGGCCGAATGATAGTTAACCGCTCTATCCCAGACAACGACCCTATGGGTATCACCGAATACTTAACTATTGCCGATGACATTACTATTCAGCATGTTGAGGTGACGGTGCGCGCGACACATAACTATATCGGCGATCTTGAGATTGACTTGATAGCTCCGTCTGGCACTCACTCTGCTCTTAGGCTTCAAAACAACGATAATTCTAACGACATCGATTACCATACTTTTACTAGCGTTCGCCATCTTGATGAGCAGTCGCTCGGTTCATGGAAAATGTGCATCGCCGATCTCGAAAACCATATTTCCGGTGACTGGAAAAACTGGCAAGTAAAACTATATGGTCACAGCAATGGCGTGCCAGTTAACTTGGCTATTGCGCCAACAACTATTATTGCTGGGCAGTCATCGACTATCGACGTCAGCGGCGGATTACCTTTAGAGCGAACCTATATGGCCTATTCTCTGACTGGCTTGGGCTCGAAATATATTCCGCAACTCGGAGTGACTCTTGGGCTTGACGGGCCGGCAGTTCTGGGTGCACCAGGTGTCAGCGATGGCCTCGGAAACATTAGCTGGTCAATCTCTGCGCCCGCAAGCGCAGTGGGTAGAAGTTATTGGTTGCAGGCTCTGCAGAGTGGTCAGATTTCGAATATTGACGCAGGCGTGGTGCAATAATCTTGCCTTAAGTAGTGGCGCATGGATATGCTTAATTCATGACTACTAAAGCCTGGCACCAATCCTACGACAACGGAGTTCCGACCGAAGTCGACTTCCAAGATATCCCCATTGGCGAGTTTCTAAACCTTGCCAATCACGATTATGCTGACCACGACGCGTTGGCGTTTATGAATTGCAAATTTACGTATGCGCAGCTCAAAGAAGAGGTCGATCGTTTCGCTACTGCGCTTTCAAATCTTGGGGTGGTTAAAGGCACTCGCGTTGCAGTGCAGGCCCCGAATATTCCACAGACTTTGATTTCGTTTTTGGCAATTCAGCGCTTGGGTGCGCATGCTGTAATGACTAATCCGTTATACATGCCGCGTGAAATAGAACACCAATGGAAAGATGCTGAGGTCGAAATTGCAATCACCTGCGATTTTATTTGGGAGCAAAAAGTGAAAGCGATGCGCGATAGGCTTCCGGTACGCCACTACATCATCGTGTCTATACCTGAGTATCTGAAGTTTCCGCTTAATTTGCTGGCACCGCTGAAACTGAAAAAACAAGATCCGCCGATGTTTGCAAAAGTGGAAACAGAAGCAACGGTGCATAAATTCCGTGCTTTAGTAAACGCTTCCGCTGCGACACCACCACGAGTAGACATTGGAATGGATGACATCTCAGTTATCCAATATACTGGTGGCACAACAGGTCTGTCTAAAGGCGCGATTCTGACGCACCGCAATTTAAGTAGTAATGTGCAACAAGTTCGCTCATGGTTTGTTGGTGTAGCGGAAGGGGAAGAGGTCCTTCTATCCGTATTGCCATTCTTCCATATTTTCGGATTATCCGTTTGCATGGCATGGCCAATGTCGGTTGGCGCCAAGATTGTGCTGCAGCCAAACCCTCGCGATATTGACGGTATGGTGAAAAACTTGGTTAAGCATAAGGTGTCGTTGTTCCCGGCGTTGCCTGCATTGTTTAACGCCATCAATAATTACGAGGGCATCGACAAAGTTGATTTGTCAGCGGTAAAATATTGCTTCTCTGGCTCAGCGCCTCTCCCAGAAGATGTGCAGCAAAAGTTCGAAGACATGACAGGAGCGATTATCGTTGAAGGCTTTGGCTTAACCGAAACATCACCGGTCGTAACAGCAAATCCATTACAAGGCGTGCGCAAGATAGGCCACATTGGTATTCCGGTGTCGAGCACCGACGTGCGCATCGTTGACCCTGAAGATGGGCTAACCGATATGCCGTGTGGCGAGGCAGGCGAGTTAATCGTTAAAGGGCCACAAGTCATGCAGGGCTATCTCAACAACCCCGATGAAACGGCAAACATGCTGCGTAACGGCTGGCTATACACTGGCGACTTGGCAACTATGGATGACGAAGGCTACTGCAAAATAGTGGGCCGCAAGAAAGATATGATTATTGCTTCTGGGTACAACGTTTACCCTGACGAAATAGATCGCATTATTACTTCACACGATGCCGTGTTTGAGTCATGTACCATTGGCATCCCCGATGAGACACGTGGCGAAACAGTTAAAGCATTTATTGCGCTTAACCCTGGCATGTCGGTCACGGCCGAAGAGCTAGATGAATATTGTCGAGCAGAGTTAGCGGCTTATAAAGTTCCTAAGTCATGGGAGTTCCGCGAAGAACTTCCTAAATCGGCAATGATGAAATTATTGCGCCGCACATTGCGAGATGAAGAAGTTGCGAAGATGGGATAATTACAAATATGGATTTCCCCGATTTAACAGGACAGGTAGCTGTCATCACCGGCTCGAGCCGTGGTATTGGTAAAAACATTGCCTTGCGTTTAGCACGTGCTGGCGCCGACATTGTTGTTGCCGCGAAAAGTGAGCTCTCAAGAGATAGTTTGCCAGGCTCGATTCACGAAACAGTTTCTGAAATTGAAGCACTCGGCCGTCAGGCT
>JAQWRF010000196.1 GCA_029243845.1 Planctomycetota bacterium
ATTTGCGTGCTGCTCAACGACAGACTCTATTGACGAAAACGGAGCGTGTACATAAATGGCACGATCACCATACGCTTCCAAGCGCTTCTGAGTGCGGGCGATTGCCTGCGCATCACGATCAATGCCAATCACAATGTTATCGGGGTGAGCCTCTAATATTTTCTCGGCGTGCCCCCCACCGCCAAGAGTTGCATCAACAAAAACACCGCCACGCTCGGCGCGCAATCCCTGAACGGATTCATCTAACAGAACTGGAAGGTGACGAGTTGACATTAATTCACTTAGTTGTTTGCGGTATTGACGGCATAATAAAATCACGAGTTGCTCTCCGTTGGTTGGTAATCAGGGCTGGTCATATCGCCAGTCGCGGAATTGAAGTAATCATCTGCTTCAACAAGACCACTCTCATATTGGGCGCGGCTCCATATTTCGAAATAGCTGAGTGCACCAACGATCATGGCCTCACCGCTCAAATCGATGCGTGAACGCAATTCTTCTGGCAACAACACCCGCCCCTGGGCATCGACCTTCAACTTGCGCGAGTTAGCGCCGAGGGAACGGCGCAATTTTTTAGCGCGCGAAGCATTTTTTTCATTACGCAAATTAGCTTCGATGTATTTCGCGAACTCACTAGCTGTGTATATTTCTAGACAGCCATCTACCGCGTTAATAACGCACTCGAACGATTCGCGCTCGTGAGGGTCGTCAATAGCGTCCATAAAGCCACGAGGAACAAACACACGACCTTTTTGGTCGATTTTGTGTGCGAATTCTCCGTTGAAGTAAGACATTTATTTATGGTAAAAGAAGGTCGGGGCGAACATGAATCTTTTCCCCATATTCATGTTCTTTTCCCCCACATACGTATCATAGTGCCCCACTCGAATAATGCAAATAAAAAAACCCAGAAAAAGTCTGGGTTTATTTTTTCGCGTTTAGAGTGGGGTTTACGGCCTAAATGGGCGACTCTCTCGTCGGGTCGACCAACTCTGTTAGCTGCTTACTTAGCTCAGTCCGCCTCTCATCAGTCATTTCGCGAGATTCGACAGCAAAAGTCTTCTTGCTGCGTGTTTTGCGCAACAACATAATCTCTTGCTGGCCTTTCACCTGAACACGCTCGAGGCGTAGTTTTCTGTGGCGGACCAATAGTAACGACAGCAAATAGCTTAAATCTTTGCGGTCATCGCGCGGGTCGTCGAGCAATTTCTCAAGCAGCGCAAGCAACATATCAAAATCTAGGCGCAAGGACTGGCGGCTTTCATGCTGCGTTGTTCTCCAGTAGACGACATCGGCGGCCTCATCCCGGCTATCGAAACAGGCGCGGCACAAATCTGCGCGCTGCAAGTCGCCATCAATCATACGCAATAGCGAAAACACATCTTCGCCATCGGTGAAGGAGTAATCGCAATCGTCACATTGCTTATTACGCTTTGAGTATTGCCAATCTTTTACCATTTAACTATCACGCAAGAACAATTGCGAACGCAAGAATTGCATTAGAACACGGGATTGGCCCTGGTCATCGTCAACGGCTTCCCATTCAGCAGCGCTCGCGTCGAGGGTATCGTCTTCCTCTATGTTACGCTCGGCAATCACACGCGAGCGAACAGAGATTTCACTATTGCCCTCATCCTCAAAAATCCTAAAGATTGCCTTATACCTCATGCCTTTATTTCTAAAAGGTTGCAAGAGAACCTCCCAGTCAGAAAAAACAGTGCCCCGTAAAGCGTCGGTTGTACCTTTAGGATAACCTGCCTGAGAAATTGCATATTCGCAGGCCAGCAATAAATCGCGGCGCGGCGGCGCGTCTTTTAGAACGATTTGCTCCCAACGACCCTCGCTAGGATCGTCAATCGGCAACTCGGAAGCGCATGACCAAGACAGCGAACAAAGCATCAGCAACACTAGCATTTTCTCTATCATCATTTTTTAACCTTTTTTAGCCGGCGAGCGTTTACGTTCTCGCAACACAAAGCGCACCGGGACTTTAGTAATCTTAAACTTGCGACGAAACTCATTTTGCAAAGCGCGCATCAGTTCTTTTGAAAACAAACGGTTTTTGTTCACGAACAACAAGAAGGTCGGTGGCAAAGTATTC
>JAQWRF010000211.1 GCA_029243845.1 Planctomycetota bacterium
GAGGCGGCGCGCCGCTTGATGCATGCCCGCGGCAAAGAGTTGTCAGCTTCGGGGATGTTCGCCTTGAATTCGGCAGTGGCCGCGGTGCCGCGCGACGATGAAATATTGCGTCCGCTATTGGCCAAGTACTTTAAATCGCAAAAAGGTCGCGCGCCGTTGAAGCGTAAGCCCATCAAGAGTGAAGACGTGAACGCACGATTATGGGTGAGCCTTTACTCGGCTTTCTGGAAGGAGTTACCCGTTGCGGAAGTAACGGCGGCGTTGGGGGTCGACGAGTTCCCAGGAGTGGTTGCGGCCACCGCACCACGCGTGAGTGCGACTGTCAAAAATGACGGGACACTTCCGGGCTGGAATTCTACTGGCTACTACGTAAATGCCGGCGAAGTCCTGACACTGACTCTGGTCGAAGGCGACGCCGCCGATTGGCGCGTTAGGGTTGGCTGCCACAAAGACACTCTGTGGCATTTAGATAGTTGGAAGCGGTGGCCAGAAATAACCATCGAAAAAAGTATTGCGTTCGATGAGAATGGCGAGATGAAAGTCGCAACGCCGTGGGGTGGTTCTATATATTTAATTCCCACTGGCGAGGCAGAAAAAATAGCGCTGCAGTTAAGCGGAGTAGTAGCACAACCTTATTTTGTGGCGAGTGATGAAAAGTCAGATGCCGCCTGGCGAAAATCTAACAATAGCGCTGCACCATGGGCTGAGCTCGTAGGGCGTAATGTAATTATTTCTATACCCACAGCCTCGTTGAAAAAAATAAAGGATCCGCGCGCCGTAACAGATTATTGGGACGCGCTACTTGCGAGCCATTGTGATTTGGCCGGCATCCCAATGTTGCGACGCCCGGAACGCTTTGTTGGCGATCAGCAAATTTCTGCGGGCTATATGCACTCGGGATATCCAGTGATGACATGGATGGATGTGGTCACTCCAAGTAATGGGCGGCTTGCTCCAATCCTAGATTTGCAATTGTTGCGCAAGCAGGGTCACTGGGGGTACTTTCATGAGCTAGGGCACAATCGCCAGCGCGGCTGGTGGACATTCGGCGGCACCGGAGAAGTCACTAATAATTTATTTTCATTACACGGCGGTGAAGTAATGGCGGGCATCGAGCCTTGGGAAAACAAATGGTTGCAAGGACAGAAGAAGGGTGCAGCAAAATATCTAAAAGATGGCGCCGACTGGAGCAAATGGAAAAAGAGTCCGGGCATCGCGCTAGTAAGCTTTGCCATGATTCAACGCGAATTTGGCTGGCAACCCTTCCAAACATTTTTCTCGGACTACGAAAAAGTGCCAAGCTCGCGGCGTCCGAAGAATGATCAACAAGAAATCGACGGCTGGGTAGTGCGCATGTCGCTTATCTTAGAACTAGATTTGCGCGATTACTTTAAGCGTTGGGGATGGCCGCTGTCCGACACCGTTCTTGTTAACGCCGAACTTGATGCACTTAAGACCTGGGATGCAGACTTTCGCTGGTCGCAGTAGCTTTTAGAAACCAGCAATCTTAGTTTTGCCAAAGGTAATGACGTCATTGTCATTTGCTATGTCTATAGCCAAGTCGAAGTTTGGCTTGAGAGCATTGACTTCGAGGTCGCTGAATTCGCCAAACTTAAGAGTGACGATACCGCCAGTAATGTCGTAGCGCACCCACTGGTATGCGTCTTTGTCGGTGGCCACGCCAAGGTCGCGCCATAGCACTAATAATGCATCATTCTCGACAGCAATAATTTCTCCGGCAGGATTGTCAGTAACAACAACACTAGTGTCTTCCATCACCCAATCAAAGGTTTGCGAATTATTGTCGCGACGTGTAATTAGCCATTCTGTTTGCACATCATGTACATATAAAGTGGCATCGTAGCTAGTAGTGCTTTGTTGAACAGGGACGAAAGCTACAAGCTCGTTGCGCACTGTGCTATTGTCGCCGCGCTCGAACCAGCCACCCAAGTCTTTGTACAAACCGTTGAGTTGGTTGGTTAGTGCCGAACAGCTTAAGCAAGCACTTGATTCGGCGCGCCATTGCCAAGCAGTATCCTGCCAGCCAGAAAAGCGCTGCGAGTTTGTGTCGACAATGTCGTGATTCAGCATGCTTTGGAAACTAGACTGCAAGCTGGTAGACAATAACTCGAGTGCACAAATTTCGGCGTTGCCATCAGCGGTTGGCGCTGTGACCGAAAATTCTATTTGCACATATGGACGATCAGGGAATTCTGACCCTAGGCCTTCGCCGTTGTAATAACCAGCATGCCCTGGGACAGCTGAGGCAACAACTTGTGGGTAAGCAAGTTCAATCCCACTAGGCGCATAAATGAGGTAGCCGTTTGGGAAAATATCACCAACAGGTCCAGTATAAGTATGAGTGTCGATGTTTAGCGTGCCATTTGGGTCAGCTATAAAGTCGTGCAATGTTGGTGAGAATTTCCCGACATGCTCTAGCTCCATTTCAATGTCGCCAAAACTTAAAGATATCGTCCAGCTAGGCTCGTCGTCTAGATAAAGACCAGAAGTCGGCCCTTCGTAACTGATAGCGGTGATATTGGCGCTGGATGGTGAATAATACATCGGACGCCGCTCATGCAGTATCTCTGCTGGATTAGCGCCTGCATAAAACCCAAATACACCTGCTTCGAGCTCGACGACCTCGGCATTACTTTCGCTAAAAAAGCCAGCAAAAGCAGTTTTGCTGTTGCCGTAAGCCAGTTCGGTCATTGGCTTGAAATGCGCACCAAAAGGTGCAAAGTGCATATAAGTGTTTGCCGTGCCGTCTATGTAGCCCGGGGTCAGGGCCCGGTTGTTCTCGGTTAGAGAGTACGAAAACGGTAAATTTAAGACATCTTTCGTATTGGCGCAGGCATTAAAGGCAGAAGCTGTCTCGTCATCCTTCGCGCCACATCCGGCAATTGAAATTGCAGCAAAGGCAAGCATAGTTAGGGCGAAGCGATTCATCGAGCCTATTATAGCGACGAAAGCGATTTCATGAACGCAACTAGTTCGGCTAGCTGTTCATCACTTAGCAGCAGACGGTTCAAAGTCTCCTCACGGTGGCCAACGCCTGGAAACCCTGGCAATAAATTGTAAAATTCAACGACTTCTTCAAGGGTCTTAAAGCGCCCGTCATGCATATAAGGCGCAGTAGCAGCTACATCGCGCAGTGACGGAGTTTTCATCGCACCCACGGTATGCTCGTTCGAAATCATATAAAGCATTTGGCCGTTTGCCTGCCAG
>JAQWRF010000218.1 GCA_029243845.1 Planctomycetota bacterium
ACAAACAGCGAATCCACGATCGGCAGCTACGAGTCCGGCGGGTGTTTACGCTTGCATAACGCAGATGTGATCGAGTTGTTTGAGCTTGTTAAGTCAGGCATAGCCGTTAGCATTGCTGGCTAATCGTCAAGATTAATGCAATGAACAGGGCGCTGCCGTTACTCATGCTGATGTGGGTTGGCTGCGTGGCCGCAAACAGGCCTATCCAGGAGCCGACGACGCTGCGCGTCATGTCTTATAACATCAAGCATGGCTATGGCATGGACGGCAGAATCGATTTTGAGCGCATAGCCGCGGTCATCCGCAAGCAAAACCCTGATGTGGTGACGCTACAAGAGGTGGATAAGGCTGTTAGCCGCTCTGGGGGCGTTGATACGGCTCAGCATTTGGGACAGTTGCTGGGTATGACCCCCCATTTCGCTAAATTCATGGATTATCAGGGCGGAGAGTACGGTTTGGCGGTTTTATCGAAGTTACCAATAGTAGAGTCGCACCGTCACCCATTGCCGGATGGCGCCGAGCCGCGTTGCGCTCTAGAAGTCGTGATAAGTATGGGCGAAAAGGACCATTTGCTGTCGGTGGTTGCAGTGCATAATGACTGGACGGATGTCGGTTATCGCATTGCTCAGACAGAGGCTCTAAACGCGGCTTTGAGCGCCATTTCGCACCCGGTTATTCTTGCCGGTGACTTCAATGGTTTAGCGGACGACGCATCGCTGTCTCTGCTAGAAGAACGTGGATGGCAGATTGTCGACAAGGGTGGGGCGTTTACCTTCCCGTCGGTCATCCCCGACCGCCAGATTGACTTCTTTATGCATCGTGGCTTTGCGGGTGTCGCTGTCGAAAACTGGGTGGTGGATGAGAGAATTGCATCAGACCACCGGCCGATTATTGGCGTGTTTAGCTACCGCTAGTAAAAGTCTTCGAAGGGCCGCATATGCTGTTATAAGAGCATATTAGAGATATCCAGTCGAGATTCTAGGCAACTCAAGCAGAATGTTGAGGTCGAGTTCGAGGGAGTTTGTCGGGCAGAATAAAGTTTTTTTGAGCGGCTCGGGCGAGGCCCCGTTTCAGCAATTTTATAAAGCCAAAGAAAAGTAGGGTTAATCTGTTGACCGGAGGATTGCAAGCTGTAAACTATCCGGCCCTAACACGGTTAGGCGCTCTCTCGGAAAGAAGTTGGCGAAGTTAATTTCACGATAAACTTCAATAATTTTCGGTAAAAAGTTCGTAAAGGACTTGACCCTCTCTCAGAAAGTACTAAACTATTAGGCCGCACTCGCTCAGGCTACGGCAAAAATCGAGCGATGTGGTATCAGGCTGATTGCAGTCTGTGCTCATTTAAAACAAGGATGACCCTGTCACACAATGAATTTGAGTGATACGAGTAAGAGTGCAAGGAAAAACCCAGATCCCAGCTTCGGCTGAGATCGACAATCAAAAGTGAAGGGTTTGATCCTGGCTCAGAGTGAACGCTAGCGGCGTGGATTAGGCATGCAAGTTGAGCGCGAAAGCATGATGAAGGATCCTTCGGGTGACTGATTCGGCGAGTAGAGCAGCGCAAGGGTGAGTAATACATGGCTAACATACCCCATACATGAGAATAACTATTAGAAATGATAGCTAATGCTCAATAGTTTCTTAAGGCCGCATGGTCTAAAGAATAAAGGTAGGGATCCTTCGGGACCTTCTGGTTTGGGAGTGGGTCATGGGCTATCAGCTAGTTGGTGAGGTAAAGGCTCACCAAGGCTAAGACGGCTAGGCGATCTGAGAGGATGATCGCCCACATCGGGACTGAGACACTGCCCGGACTCCTACGGGAGGCTGCAGTCGAGAATCTTCCGCAATGGGCGCAAGCCTGACGGAGCGACGCCGCGTGAGGGACGAAGGCTTTAGGGTCGTAAACCTCTTTCGCTTGTTAAGAAAAGTGTATGTTAATAGCATGCACCCTGACAAAGGCAAGTAAAGAAGCACCGGCTAAATCCGTGCCAGCAGCCGCGGTAATACGGATGGTGCAAGCGTTACTCGGAATCACTGGGCGTAAAGCGTTCGTAGGTGGTTTGTTAAGTTGGATGTGTAATCCCACGGCTCAACCGTGGAACTGCGTTCAAAACTGATGAACTAGAGAGCAGTAGGGGACAAGGGAACTTCAGGTGGAGCGGTGAAATGCGTAGATATCTGAAGGAACACCGATGGCGAAAGCACTTGTCTGGGCTGATTCTGACACTGAGGAACGAAAGCTAGGGTAGCGAACGGGATTAGATACCCCGGTAGTCCTAGCCGTAAACGATGGATACTAGCTTGTGGGATCTTCGGATTTCACTTGCGTAGCTAACGCGTTAAGTATCCCGCCTGGGGAGTATGCACGCAAGTGTAAAACTCAAAGGAATTGACGGGGGCTCACACAAGCGGTGGAGCATGTGGTTTAATTCGAAGCTACGCGAAGAACCTCACCCAGGTTTGACATGGATGAATTAGGTCTGAGAAACCAGACTGACACCCTTCGGGGCGGAACATTCACAGGTGTTGCATGGCTGTCGTCAGCTCGTGTCGTGAGATGTCGGGTTAAGTCCCTAAACGAGCGAAACCCCTATTGTTAGTTGCTAACGAGTAATGTCGAGGACTTTAACAAGACCGCCGTGGTTAACACGGAGGAAGGTGGGGATGACGTCAAGTCATCATGGCCCTTATTCCTGGGGCTACACACGTGCTACAATGGGCAGTACAGAGGGTTGCGTAGTCGTGAGGCTAAGCTAATCCCTTAAAGCTGCTCCTAGTTCGGATTGTAGGCTGAAACTCGCCTACATGAAGCTGGAATCGCTAGTAATCGCGGGTCAGCATACCGCGGTGAATATGTTCCTGAGCCTTGTACACACCGCCCGTCAAGCCACGAAAGTTGGTAGTGCTTGAAGACGTACGTTTAACCTTCGGGAGAGCGTGCGCCCATGGCAAGATCGATAATCGGGACTAAGTCGTAACAAGGTAGCCGTAGGGGAACCTGCGGCTGGACCACCTCCTTTCCAGAGGATAAAAACTGGATCAGCTTCGGCTGATAATTAGACTGGTAAACAATGTAAGTTTACTTACAGTGTGACAACAGTAACAAAAAACAAAAATAGTACTTTGAAAGTACCATTCAAATTCTGTGACAGGGTCATTTCTTTCTTTAATCCGGGTAGGATTTAGGGCCAGTAGCTCAGTTGGTTAGAGCGTCCGCCTGATAAGCGGGAGGTCAGAGGTTCAAATCCTCTTTGGCCCACCACTCATCAACAAATGGGGGTATAGCTCAGCTGGGAGAGCGACGCCTTTGCAAGGCGTAGGTCAGGGGTTCGAGCCCCCTTACCTCCACCACTACCAGGGTCATTAAAGAAAGCTGTTCATTTACAATAAGGTTAGAAGTGTAATCGAAAAATCGAGCGCAATAATTAAAAAAAATCAAGCATGATAAGCGTGCATGGAGGATGATTAGGCGTACAGACCCGATGAAAGACGTGGTATAGCTGCGATAAGCTTTGGAGAGCCGTTAAACAGGCATTGACCCAGAGATCTCTGAGATGCGGTAACGCGGCCGAGGTAATACTCGGTCAACATATGATGAATACATAGTCATGTGTGGGGAACGAGGGGAATTGAAACATCTTAGTACCCTCAGGAAAAGAAAGAAAAATCGATACCCTTAGTAGCGGCGAGCGAAGGGGGTATAGCCCAAAATACTAATGTGCCAAGGTTGTGGCCGTTGCATTAGTGTGGTCGTGGGACAATCCGGTAGGTCCACAGAACTACCAAAGAGTTACAAAACTTAAAGTTAACAGAATAACCTGGAAAGGTTAGCCGTAGATGGTGATAGCCCAGTAAGTGAAAACTTTGAGACTCTTGATTGTATCCCAAGTAGTGCCAGACACGTGAAACCTGGTATGAATTCGCAGGGACCATCCTGTAAGGCTAAATAGTCCTGTACGACCGATAGCGATAAGTACCGTAAGGGAACATTGAAAAGTACCTCTTTTAGAGGAGTGAAAAGTACCTGAAACCATGTACGTACAAGCGGTAGGAGGCCTATGACTATTTATAGTAATGGCTGACTGCGTGCCTTTTGCATAATGATCCGGCGACTTATGATGTCAGGCGAGGTTAAGCATCTACGGTGCGAAGCCGAAGCGAAAGCGAGTACTAATAGTGCGTTGAGTCGGGCGTTGTAGACCCGAAAGCAGGTGATCTAACCATGGGCAGGGTGAAGCGTGTGTAATAGCACGTGGAGGCCCGAACCGGTGTTGGCTGAAAACAACTCGGATGACTTGTGGTTAGGAGTAAAAAGCTAATCGAACTTGCAGATAGCTGGTTCTCCCCGAAATAGCTTTAGGGCTAGCGTTGGGTAAATTAGCATGGGGGGGTAGAGATACTGATTTCGATAGGGGGGCCTCACAGCCTACCCTCCGAAGCCAAACTCCGAATACCCCATGTGGTACCCCAGCAGTCAGACAGTGGGCGATAAGGTTCATTGTCGAAAGGGAAACAGCCCAGACCGCCAGCTAAGGTCCCAAAGTATTGCTAAGTGTGGTTAAGGATCTGAGATTGCTAAAACAGCTAGGATGTTGGCTTAGAAGCAGCCACCATTTAAAGAGTGCGTAATAGCTCACTAGTCGAGCAGTCTTGGGCCGATAATGATCGGGACTAAAGTAATACACCGAAGCTGCGGATCCGAAGAAGTGAATTCTTCAGGGTGGTAGGGGAGCGTTGAATTTGTGTTGAAGCCATACGGAAACGAGTGGTGGAACGGATTCAAGTGCTTATGCCGGAATGAGTAACGATAAAACATGTGAGAATCATGTTCGCCGAAAACCTAAGGTTTCCTGGGGAAGGTAAATCCGCCCAGGGTTAGTCGGTACCTAAGGCGAGGCCGAAAGGCGTAGTCGATGGACAACAGGTTAATATTCCTGTACTACCAATAATCATTTGACCGATGGTGTGACGGATCTACAAAGATGGTCGTGGCGTTAGTAGCCCACGTGTAAGCCTGAGGAACGCAGGGTAAATACTGCTTCAGTTCTAGGGGTGATGCCGAGACATTAGTCGAAGCCATTTGAGTAGGTTCCTGGAAAAGCATCTAGGAAGATTAGAGGTAACCGTACCAAAACTGACACAGGTAGGTGAGGAGAGAATCCTAAGGCGCTCGAGATAACCTATGTTAAGGAACTCGACAGATTGGTCCCGTAAGTTCGCGATAAGGGACGCCAGGTATTGTGATAGCACTTGCTGCTTGAGCATCATTCTGGTCACAGAGAATCGGGGGTGGCGACTGTTTACCTAAAACACAGGACTCTGCAAAGTCGTAAGACGACGTATAGGGTCTGACGCCTGCCCAATGCTGGAAGGTTAAGAGGAGGTGTTAGCTTCGGCGAAGCTCCGAATTGAAGCCCCAGTGAATGGCGGCCGTAACTATGACGGTCCTAAGGTAGCGAAGTTCCTTGTCGGGTAAGTTCCGACGCGCACGAATGGCGTAACGACTGCCCCATTGTCTCAACATAGGGCTCGGTGAAATTGTAGTCGCGGTGAAGATGCCGCGTAACCGCACAAGGACGGAAAGACCCCGTGAACCTTTACTGCAGCCTGATATTGGGCTCTGACACATTATGTGTAGCATAGGTGGGAGGCTTTGAAGCGGGCACGCTAGTGTTCGTGGAGCCACAATGTGAAATACCACTCTTAATGTGTTAGTGTTCTAACTTGGTGCCTTGAATCAGGGCCAAGAACAGTTTCAGGTGGGCAGTTTGGCTGGGGCGGTCTCCTCCTAAATAGTAACGGAGGAGTCCGATGGCTTCCTCAGGCTGGTTGGTAATCAGCCGTAGAGCATAAAGGTATAAGGAAGCTTAACTGTGAGACATATAAGTCGAGCAGGTGTGAAAGCAGGGCTTAGTGATCCGGTGAATTCCGAATGGAAGGGTCATCGCTTAACAGATAAAAGGTACTCCGGGGATAACAGGCTGATCTCCCCCAAGAGTCCATATCGACGGGGAGGTTTGGCACCTCGATGTCGGCTCATCACATCCTGGGGCTGAAGAAGGTCCCAAGGGTTGGGCTGTTCGCCCATTAAAGTGGTACGTGAGCTGGGTTCAGACCGTCGTGAGACAGGTCGGTCCCTATCCGGTGTGGTTGTAGGATACTTGAAGAGGTCTTTCCCTAGTACGAGAGGATTGGGAAGGACGAAGCTCTGGTGCACCAGTTGTCTTGCTAAAGGCATAGCTGGGTAGCTAACTTCGGAAAGGATAAACGCTGAAAGCATCTAAGCGTGAAGCCCTCTCTAAAACTAGGTATCCCAATTAGGGTCGTGGGAGACTACCACGTTGATAGGCAGTAGCTGTAAGCACGGTAACGTGTTCAGGCGAGCTGTACTAATAACCCGAACGGCTTGATTCTTTTTGCTCTCTTCTGGAGTAGCAAAATAAAATTATCGTAAACGATTTTAAGATTACACTTCTAACCACCATTTGTCCGGTGCCCATAGACTATTGGTCACACCCGATTCCATTCCGAACTCGGTCGTTAAGTAGTAGTCGCCGATGATAGTGCATTGCGTGAAAGTAGGTTAGTGCCGGACTTTAAATAATGAACCCATCTAGTGTAAAAACTAGATGGGTTTTTTTATGCCCGAACTTCCGGGGCAGAATGATGCGCCGCGGGGCTGCAAAGATCAAAAGCCCACGTGGGCTAGTCTTTGTTGTGTATCAAACGTCGCTAAACGTTTAAGCGTTGCGCTTGGCGTCTCTTGCAAACGCATCCCAAACTATAGAGTACTTGCCTGGCCCGGTCATTGCGATAACAGCCATAGCAGCAAAATATAGTAAGGCTAACTCCCATTCCTCGAAAGGATCTCCTCGATGCGCCGTTAACATGGCAATAAACATCGTAGCCGCGCACAAAAAAGCTGCGGGGCGGGTGAGTAGGCCAACTGCGACGCATACACCACCGACAAGTTCAGTGCCTTTCGCAATCCAGGCGAAAGCCATTGGCGCAGGGAAGCCGAGTGACCCTAGGAAACCAGCAAAGCCTTCTATGGCTTCGACGCCGCCATTCACAATTGCGTTATAGCCGTGTGATGCTAGGCCAAGGCCGGCAACAATTCTTAATAAGAGTAATGCAAAGTCATTCATCTTAAGAGTATATCAGGCGAGCGCACTAGTACTTACGAATGACACCCGATACCACACCGCGAATTTCTAGGGTGTCGCAGTAGATGGGCTCCATTGCAGCATTTGCTGGCTGCAAAATATAGGTGCCGTTGTCTTGCGGGTAGAATTTCTTAAGGGTCGCCGTTTCGTTTTCGAGTACTGCGACCACGATATCACCTTCGCTTGGAGTTTTGTAACGACTAACTAATACAAAGTCTCCTGATTCGATATGTGCTTCAATCATGGACGTGCCATGTACTTCTAGCATATAGGTCTCTTCATTGGCATTCAGCAGTTGTGCCAAATTGATTTCTTCGCGGTCTTCAATAGTTTCGATTGCTGCACCCGCCGCGATGCGACCAAGCAATGGGATGTTTAATCCTTCTAGACCAAAGGTAGGCGGTGGAGTAGAAGTAGATTTGTTGACCAACTCGAAGGGCTGATGCTTGGGCACCTTAGGTTTTTGAATAAGCGCTGAGCCTTCCGGCGTCAGATCGAGACCGCGTGAAGCACCAGGCTCGAGATTCTCAAGATATCCTTTTTCTAGCAATGCTTGAACGTGCCCATATACCGTCACTCTGTTTACGCCCAATTTGCCACCTAGTTCTTGCATGGTTGGCGAAAGGCCGGTTTCATGCTGGTGACTGCAGATTTCTTCAAGGACGGAAAGTTGTTTGGTGGTGATGGGTCTCATTAGGTGTTTGTTAGGGTATTGCCCCAGCCATTGTATCGGCAAACAAAGCCCTAACATGACATTTTTTTATAGAAAATGTTAGAATGCATATGTGGCATCTGCCCTTTCTACATTTCCACCATTGCTAGCTTCGCCGCTAGCCCGTAACCCTCTAGCATTACGTAGTTTGCCGTCGTTTCGCGCCGACGTGATCGTTGTTGGTAGTGGTGCTGCCGGTTTGGCGGCAGCTATTTCTGCAGCAGACTCTGGGGCTCATGTGATGGTGCTCAGTAAAGGTCGTATCAATCAGACCAACACTTACGAAGCCCAAGGTGGCATCGCCGCAGCTGTTGGTGACGACGATACGCCTCAACAACATGCCGATGACACCTATAGGCTCGGCTATGGTTTGTCAGATCGTAAAGTCGTCGATGAATTTACATCTGCGGCCCCCGAAACCATTGAGTGGCTAGTCGAGAGCGGTATGCAGTTCGACTGTAATGCTGATAAATCATTCGATATCGGCCGTGAAGCTGGGCACAGCGTTCCGAGAATTTTGCACAGCGCAGGCACGGCAACAGGACGCGAGCTGCAACGTACATTAATTGCACGAACTAAATCGCACCCCCGCATTGATGTTTATCATGCTACCGTTGCTATAGAGTTATTAAAAGATGCCGAGGGTGCCGTGCGTGGTTTGATTGCGATGACCAACATCCGCTCCGATAGTGATTTCGATACGGTCGTCTTTGAAGCTCCTGCAATAGTCTTTGCTACCGGTGGCGGTGGCCAGTTGTTTCGAGAAACGACTAACCCACAATTCGCTACTGCTGACGGTCTAGCAATGGCTTTGCGCGCAGGCGCCGAATTATGCGATCTCGAGTTTGTGCAGTTTCATCCGACAACTCTGTATGTGGCAGGCGCTGCGCGCTTTTTGATATCAGAAGTTACTCGTGGTGCAGGCGCAAAACTTCTCGACAAGAATGGTGTCGCTTTCATGAAAGATTGCCATCCCGATGCCGAGTTGGCACCGCGCGATGTCGTTAGCCGTGCAATTTACCGCCACATGATTAAAACCCATTCTCGGTACGTTTGCTTAGATCTGTCTTCAGTGCATTCACCTGCAACTCGGTTTCCGGCACTCGCAAAGATATGCCGTGAATTCGGCATTGACATCGAAACCGAGTCTCTTCCCGTTAGGCCAGCTGTTCACTACTTTGTGGGTGGTATTAAGTCTAACTTGCATGGGCAAACGACAGTACCAGGGCTATTCGCGGTTGGCGAGTGCTCATCAACAGGTTTTCATGGTGCTAACCGTATGGGTTCAAACTCTCTTCTTGAAGGTTTGGTCCACGGCCGTATCTGTGGGCGAAACATTTCTAAATATGCAACTGCCGAGCGTCGCTGGTTGAGTCCAGTGCTAACTAAGGCGCAGCCACAAGCCGATGCACAGTTAAATCTTAATGATATGACTTACTCTTTGAAGTCATTGATGTGGAGTGAAGTCGGTATCGAGCGTTCAGCGGCGGGCCTAGAAGATGCGCATGTATTGCTTCAGAACTGGGAGTCCTACCTCTCGCGTCTCGCACCATTCACGCCGCAGGGAGTGGAAGTCTTAAACATGGTTCAGGTAGCTCAGGCAATAGCCCGTTGCGCTACATTCCGTACCGAATCACGCGGAGCACATTATCGCGAAGACTATCCGCAAAGCAGCGAAGATTGGAAAGTTCGCACCTCCGTCATCGCCGACAGACATCAGTTTTTGATTAAGTCAGAGACCAATAAATGGGCAGCACCAAAGACGGTATAGATTCAAACGCGCTTGTTGATCGCGCCATAGTCGCTACCCTGATTTTACCTGGTAGTGGGGCGGATCGTGCTGTCGACCCTTTGCAAGAGATATCGGGTCTCGTCGAAGCTGCAGGAGCGAAAGTCGTCGGTGGACTTACCCAGCGTCTTACTAAAATTAATCCTCGTACAGCATTTGGCCGTGGCAAGGTGTCAGAAATCCTTGACTTGGCAAAAGCTAACGACGCAACTCTAGTCGTTGTCGATCATGATTTAAGTCCAGGCCAAGGGCGTAACCTAGAAAAAGATCTAGGAATGCGCGTTGTCGATCGCACCGAATTGATCTTGGACATTTTCGCTACCCGCGCACAAACTAACCAGGCAAAGCTGCAAGTCGAGCTCGCGCAAATGGAATACGTAAAAACGCGCCTCAAAAGAATGTGGACTCACCTTGAGCGCACAGAAGGTGCCGTAGGTTCGCGTGGTCCTGGTGAAACGCAGCTTGAAACGGACAGGCGCTTAGTAGGCGCTAAGGTTACTTCACTCAAGCGAAAACTCAAGGAGATCGAAAACCGTCGCCATCGCGAAGCCGTGGCGCGTGAATACCCATACACCGTTTCTCTGGTTGGCTACACCAACTCTGGCAAGTCCTCCATGTTGAAGAAGTTGACTTCGGCCGATGTTTACATTGCCGATCAGTTGTTTGCTACTCTTGATACGCGGGTGCGTTATTGGACACTTCAAGATACGCGAAAAGTCGTGCTTGCTGACACCGTAGGCTTCGTGCGCGATTTGCCGCACAACTTAGTCGCCTCATTTCACGCTACGCTCGAAGAAACGATCAACGCCGATCTGTTAGTTCATCTTTGCGATGCCTCTGATCCAGATTTGGAATTAAACATTGAAGCCGTTAACGACGTCTTGCAACAACTCGACGCTATCAACATCCCTTCGTTACTTGTGCTGAATAAATGGGATAAAGTAGATGAACAGTTAGCTATCGAGTTGCGTCATAAATACCCAGATGCGCTTTATGCTTCGGTGCACGATGGCTTTGGTATAGACGGCCTCGACTCAACGGTTGCAGCGTTGGTTGACGATTGGTCATTGCACTTAGAAATAGAAGTGCCAGCTACCGAAGGTAAGCTGTTGGCTGAGTTCAATCACCATGCAATGATTGTTCGCGAACATTATGACGAGAGCAATTGGGTGGCGCACATTAGCTTAGCTCCTCGTCACTGGAACGCATTGCGCCCGCGACTAGAAGAGTGCGGCGGCAGGTTTAGCGCCGCTTCGGAGCGCCCACACCCTCAATAACAGGTAAGGTTACTTTATCGCCGATCCCGATGTCTGACGGGTCGCTTAAGTTATTAGCATCGCTAATTACGCGTAGAATATCTTCGGAGTATGTGCCGTAGTGATTCAAGATGATGCGATACATAGTGTCGTCTAAACGAACCACGTAATCTATTGCACCACCTACTTCAGCTATTGATGACGCCTCTGCTTCCGTGACAGCCTCTGGCTGTAAAGTTGGCTGCATGGGCTCATGCACAGCAATATCTTTAGCCGCAGGCGGCGCAACATGAACATCTGAGTTCGTGCTCTCACTGACCGCAGCCACTGCTTTGCTCTCTGAGTCAGCAGGGGATGCAGCTTCGGTGCTTGTAACACCAAAGGTCATAATCCCAATACTGCTATCGTGCGGGGCTTGGGTCGGTGGCAGATCTTCGCTATTACTAGTTTTATAGACTACGGCGTAAGCTAAAGCTACGACAAGGACGACAAGGGCAATTAAAGTACGCATTACATTAAAGTAAACTATTGAGCAGCTATTTCAAGAACAAAAAAAACAGCCCGCCGGTGAGCGGGCTGTTTTGGCGCTAAATGGCTTGTTTAGCCTTTAGCTGGAGCGCTTTTATGGCTCTTATTCATAGAGCTTCCTGACACCGAGCCGATTTTTTTATTACGAGCCCAGCGATCGAAGAAGATAAGTAGCGGTGATGCCACGAATATTGAAGAGTACGTGCCGACAACAATACCCACCAACATCGCGAAGCTAAAGCCTTCGAGAGTATTATGGAATTGACGGTTAGCGAAGAACAAGACACTTACCACGAAGAACGTAGTTACAGATGTCAGAATCGTACGGCTTAGAGACTGGTTAATGGAGATGTTAATAATCTCTTTGAAAGACTCTTTGCGACGAGGCATGTTTTCGCGGACACGGTCGAACACAACAATCGTATCGTTGAGTGAGTAACCGATAATCGTTAAGAATGCCGCGATGATTTCGAGGTTGATCTCGACGTGAACCCAACCCATCTGCGAGACGAATGCCAATACACCTAGAGTGATTAGCACGTCGTGGAATAGGGCAGCAACAGCTGCTAAACCAAAACGATATTCGTGGAAGCGGAAGTTCATGTATACCACAATCAGCACCAATGCTAGCAAGAGAGCGCGCACAGCAGAGCCTTGTATCTCACCTGACACGCGAGCACCAACGGTAGACTTTTGTGGGAATGAGGCGTCGAGGTTTGCAGCGCCAGTATCGTCGAGAATTAATAATCCTTCGAGAGACTCTTGTAACTCGGCGACCATTTCTTGGGCCAAGTCTTTGCCTCCTTGAACTTTGTCGGTCGAAATCCCGGCCGCACGGTCTGCGGCGCTTAGCTTGCGCTTAACCTGAAAGTCTTTAGATGTGTCAGCGCCCGAAGTGCTTTCGGCATCGGATTTGACAACAGTAACCTGGAAGCCATTGAGGCGATCACGCATTTCGGAAATGTTGACCTCTTTAGCCAAGTGAACGCGAGCGGTTGAACCGCCAGCGAAGTCAATGCCAAGCATTTCGTTTGCGTTTTGCGAGTATATCCATAAACCGCTAGAGAGCAGGGCCACCGAGAGGCATGCTGCTACCTTGTGCAACTTGGAGAAATCGATAATTTTCTTTCCAGCAAGCGCGGCCATCATGCTTACCTTCGCAGGTGCATTCTTGCCAAACACAATCGTGTGCATGATAACCTTAGAGAATACCAAGGTTGAGAACAGCGTAGTAAGAATACCCAAACACAAAGTCGCAGCGAAACCTTGAACCGGACCGGTACCGAATTGATACAGGATGAAGCCGGCAATCAATGTAGTAACGTTAGCGTCGATGATCGTCCAGAACGCGCGTTCATAACCATTCTTGTAGGCCTGCGGAACTTCGCGGCCACGTTCCCATTCTTCGCGGATACGCTCGAAGATGAGGATGTTAGCGTCAACAGCCATACCGATGGTAAGTACTAAACCAGCAAGACCCGGTAAAGTAAGAGTGGCTTGTGAGAAGTAAATAGCACCCATCAACAAGAAACCGTTGAAGCCCAAGGCAAGACACGCAACTACACCGTTCATGCGGTAGTACAGCAGCATGAATAACAGAACCAAGATACCGCCAATCATCGCCGACTTAGCGCCGGTTTGGATGGCGTCGGCGCCGAGTGATGAACCAACGAAAGATTCGCTTTCGAGCTCGGGTAACACCTTCAGTGACCCCGTGCGCAATACCGTAGTAAGCTCGCGGACTTCTTTGATGTCAAAGCCGGAGCTTCCGCCTTCAATGATGCCAGCGCCATCGAGGCGACCGTTGATGTTTGGTGCGCTGTAAACTTTGCCGTTCAGCACAATAGCCATTTTACGGCCTTTGTATTGCTCAGTAAAATCGCCGAATGCCGACTTGCGGTATTCAGAGAATTCGAATGCCACAGCAGGCATGCCTTTGTTATCGAGTGTACCGCCTACATAGTTGAGGTCGTCACCGCCGAAATGCCAAGAAGTTGCTTCGTTCGTTGCGAGGTCGCTACGCACATAGTCGAGCATTAGTAGCGGGAAAGCACCACTGGTCATTGCGAAGGATAGGTTATTGCCAGCTTCGCCTTTTTCAGAAGGCAAGTGCCAATTAATCTCTGGGCGCGGACCATTTTCTGCCACAGACAACTTATTGAAGTCTTTGGGAGAACCCTCGGGGTTGAGAGCCATCCAGTCGGTGAACTTTTTCTTCTCGTCTGCGAGCCCCAGGTCGTCGCTTAGCTCGGCGATGATTCGGAAGTCGAGTAAGCCCTGATTGCCAATGGTAGTTTTGATTTCGGCAACCTCGCTTTCGCTACGGTCCGGTAATTCAATAACTAGCTGCATCTCACCCTGTGGGTAAATCGGAATGTCAGCCAAGCCGCTTCCGTCGAGGCGTTCGCGGAAAATGTCAGCCATTTGACCAACCATTTCGCTTTTGTTGGAGTATTCCGATTCGCTGATTTGATTGGCCTCTAAAGCCGAATCGAAATCGAAGCTATAAACAATACGAGCACCGCCGCGAAGGTCGAGGCCGAGGTGCAGAGAAAAAGCAAAAAGTGCATAAATGGCAACGCCGGAAAAAATGGCAATACCAAGTAGCTTGCGAGATAGATTGTTGATCATGGGCTAACGCCTATTGAATTACAGTTGAGCAGAGCGGCCTTGACGATCGCGTAGGAAGAACAGCTTTGCACGACGCGGCTTGTTGTTAGGCGCGCGTTCGATGCTGACATTCATCACCCGAGGGCTGTGTAGAGCAAAAGTACGCTCGACACCCTCACCTTGCACGATGCGGCGTACGGTGAAAGTCTTGGCAACACCGCTGCCTTTGAATTGAATGCACTGGCCGATAAACGGCTGTACGCGTTCGTTTTTACCTTCTTTAATGAGGTAACCAACTTTAACGATATCGCCAACAGAGAATGAAGGAGCTTCTTCTTTCATGTTGCGCGCGTTTAATTCTTGGATGATTTTGTCCATGACTATGTTTCTTTTTTATTGTTGTGGTTTAGCAAATCAGGGCGCCTTAGCTTTGTGCGTTCGGCCGCCTGTTGTTGCCGCCAGTCGCCGACCTTTTGGTGGTCGCCACTGAGTAGTATTTCAGGAACCCGCATACCGCGAAATTCTTCGGGACGGGTGTAGTGTGGATGGTCTAGCAAATCGGGTTGCGTGAAAGATTCTTGAACGGCTGACTCGCTGTGCCCTAAAGCGCCAGGAATCAAACGAGTTGTGGCTTCTATTACTGCCAAAGCTCCAAGCTCGCCGCCGCACAAAACGTAGTCGCCAATGGAGACTTCAGTGAAGTCGATGCCAAGGCGAATGCGTTCGTCATAGCCTTCATAGCGCCCACAAAGCAACAGTAGACGCTCTTCTTTGACGAATTCGGTCGCGTGTTGTTGTTTAAAGGGCACGCCATCTGGGCTAAGCAGAATTTTGCGCGCAGGACCGAAGTTTTCTTCGACCCACTCGATTGCTGAAAAGATCGGCTCGGGTTTTAACACCATCCCCGGACCTCCCCCGTAAGGGCGGTCGTCGACGTTACGGCGGGTTCCTTTGGCAAATTGCCGGAAATCGAGAACGTTGACTTGGAGTAGATCCGAATTCTGTGCGCGCCCTAAAATTGAAGCATCTAAGTATGACTTGATGGCTTCAGGAAAAAGCGAAAGAATGTGGACCTCGAGCATCCCAAGTAGTTGTGGGAAAAATGGTCGAGTAAGATACGCTAAACTACCTCTAAAGGCAACTATTTATGACAAAAAGACCACTTCTCTGAGCAGATATTTTATCATAGCCACTATGTTTACGGGACTCGTTGAAAGAACAGGCCAAATCTCTTCTGTGGAAGAGATTCCTGGGGGGACGCGCATCGGCGTAGAAATGGGCAAAATGGCCTCCGAAATCGCAATAGGCGACTCTATTTGCACTAGCGGGGTGTGTCTTACCGCCATAAACATTGATAAGGAAACGACTTACTTCGATGTGTCCCCTCAGACTTTAGAGGTCACTAATTTGGGTGTATTAGAGGCAGGCTGTGTGGTTAACCTCGAACGCAGCTTGCGAGTTGGCGATCGCCTTGGCGGGCACTTTCTCAGCGGCCATGTCGATGATATCGGCGAATTGCTCGAAATAAAGACCTGCGGCGACTTCAGCAACTACGTCTTCAGCGCGCCATCCGCGATGTTGCCATTGATGGTAGATAAAGGCTCTATCGGGGTCGACGGGGTCAGCCTTACTATCGCTAAATTAAATGACAGCGGCAGCTTCGAAGTCGCATTGATTCCAGAAACTTTGAGCACCACTAATCTTGGTGCGATGCAGGTCGGAAGAAAAGTACATCTCGAGGCAGATATTCTTGCCAAGCATGTGCAGCGGTTATTAGCCTACAAATAATTTATAATTCAAACAATGCTTTCTCTCAGCCTAATGCTTTTGGCCTCTCAGTTTGAGTGGTCACAAATAGAATTCGACACTCATGTGCGTGCGCGCGCCGGCCATAATAGTCTATCCGATACCGCTGGCGGCACTTCAGGCTCGTCTTCGGCCGGTGGCATCCACGTTCGCTCGATGGCGACGATGCCTCTTAACGATTTCTCTAGCCTAACACTTGCCGGCCGCATTCATGCTGATAGCTTCGGTGACGAGACGGGTGTGCATCTTGATATTGAAGCGTACTTCGATGCTGATCAACTATGGGGTGACTCGCAATTACGTATCGGGCGCATGGGGCTAGAGTTTGGTAACGGCATTTTGATTTCTTCCAATCCCTGGAGTTTCGAAGAAAATATTCACGATGCCGTATTATGGCAGACGAATTTCTTTGAAACCGATTTCGACTTTTTCGGCTCAAGCGCAGTAGCGGGTGAAGCTGCAGCAAATAACTCGCAAATGATTGGCGTCCACGGCGAATATGAAATGGATTCAAATGGCTTGCTTGAGACTTATTGGTTTAAGCACGATAAAGACGATGTGGGCGTTAGAGAATATAATCTTGCGCTGCGCTTAGCCTCGCGCACTAGCAATGGCCTCAATTACGACTTGATGCTTATGTTGCAGAATGGCACTGACGGCCTGCAAGAAATAACATCAAACGCTTATTTAATCAGCTTGTCAAAACAACTCGATTTCGGGCATGGCGTTGGCGTTGGCCTAGCAGTTGCGCAGGGTGATAAGGAAGGCGAAAGTGTTCGTGAAAGTTACACGCCCGTGATGATTGATTTTCACAAATACAATGGCCGCGCGGACATCCTAGCTTTTTCCAACTTGATGGATTTCTCTTTCAACTATTGGCTGAACTGGAATGAACGGTGGGCAATGCATGTTGATGTTCATAGCTTTTTTCGCCAATCGATTGCCGATGGAGTTTATTTCGGCAACGAAGCAGCGATGTCCGCCGCTGCTAATGACGACGCTGAAATAGCGCGTGAAATCGATTTCTACCTCGAAGGTGAAATATCAGACAACCTTAATCTCGATTTTGGCTTAAGTTTGTTCTCGCCGCAAGGTGCTATCGTTCACGACAAAGAACAGTTTATTGTGTTTTTGCAGGGCGAATACAGCTTCTAAGAATCGCGATTAATTGTGCTGCACCGCCTTTTTGGGCTAATCCAGGAAACCAGGCCGCGCCATATCCTGCGGAATTCCAGAGTAAAGAACGGCCTCCGGTTGGCAAGAACTTGTGATGGAAGGTGTGTCCTGCGGTTTGCGGCTGATCAGCGTTTTGTTCGAGTAATTGGTTTATCAAATCGCTAATTGTTGCGTGGTGCTCGACAGAAAAATGTTCGGTGTGTTGTGTACCATCAAGAGCTTTCTGCATTTGCTTCAGCCAACTTGCAGTGCCATTAACTAAAGTCTCTGACGCACTTAAACGCGTAGCTATATCAACAGCCATTTGTGTGGCGCGCGCATGATGCACATATCCGGGGTCAAGAAACTTCTCGATTAAGTACGGAGTGTCAAGCGCCGAATGGTACACACCGCTGCCGCCATGAAAGCCAAATGCCATGCTCTCGACTCCGGCAATCTCGATGAAAGGCACATGGTCTGAGCCGCCACCGGGCACGCCTAGATTTTTAGGCGGGCTAATGTCATTAGCAATAGCGCTCGCAGTTATGGCAGATTGCAGCCCCGGAGTGCAAGATGCCGAAAAGTTCGGGCCCGTCGCGGCTACGTCAAGATTAACGTAAGCAACAGCATGTTTAATCAATGCACCGCGGTTTTCTTCAACCCACTCAGTAGAGCCGACGAGCCCCCATTCTTCTGCATCCCAAGAAGCAATGACCAATCGGCGTTGCGGACGCCATCCCTTTTTGTAAGCTTGGCCGAGAAGGCGGGCGCTTTCCATTAACACTGTAGAGCCGGTGCCATTGTCGGTGGCGCCGCGTCCCCAAGCGTCACGGTGAGCGCCTAAAATAATCCATTGGTCGTCGTTGTCGCTGCCGTTCAAAGTGCCGACAACATTGCATATTTTTTGCAGGGTGGTGTCTTGGACGACTTCCATTTTTACGCGGACCATGGTGTTGCCCACTTTCTTGCCGTGCTCAGCGATGATTAAGTGCGCGTTTGCCGACGAGATTGGCAGGCTTGGTATTTTGACCATACCTGGCGCATCTTCGGCTGCCAAGCGCGGCGCATCTTTAGTTGCCGCCCAGCCTGGGGTTAAGGGGTCGCCGTGTCCGTTGAAAACCGATCCGCGCTGAATGCCCGTTGATGGTCGAAAGGGTCCTTCTGGCAGGATGGCACCGCGACCCACTCCGTCGTCTTCAGCGTCGGTATAGAGTAGGGCTCCTGCGAAACCGAATGCTTCGGCATTGGCGACTTTAAGGCCGCGATAGTTCGCACCATAGCGCATCAAGGCAATGCCACCTTTGAACTTATCACCAAAGCGTTTTTGCAATTGCAGGAATTCATCTCGAGTGCCATAGCCAACATACCACACGTTGCCCTCGGCTTGGCCGGCAGCTGTTAAGCCGTGCATCGGTGGAATATGCTCCGACAAAGTACGTGGATCTTCGGCGAAACCTTGCTCAGTCAAATCGACTTCATGCCAACGGTTTTCTGTAGTGTAAACTTGGAGCGACTGAGAAGTCTGGCGCGGTAGATAAGCCCAGTAATATTTTCTTTCGACCTGCCAGCCTGCTTCTTCTAATTCGCCGGCGACGTAGTCGATGGCATGTTGCGAGCGCGGGTCACCCGCAAAACGTGGATACTCACATAACGTGTTGAGGGTAGTTTTTAATCGTTCGGGAGATGGAGCGATACTTGTTGGCGATTGTTGTTGGCCACCAAGAATTGCAAGCAGAAGGGTTAGTTGAACTAGCATGAAGTGTTAATCTATGGCAACCATGGCATCGGCGCACCCTAATTTTGTTGCAATTGACTGGAACGGCACCGTCGTTCCTTTTTTTGGCTTACCAGCTTTTGCTGGCGCTGCCGAAGCAGTGGCAAAATTGCGCGCGCAAAATATTCCGGTTATCGTTGTCAGTCGCGCATCTAAAGCTGAGATTAGCGCCGACGTCGCGCGTTGCGGCATCGAATTCGATGCCGTCTATGGTTGTAGCGCGAAAATGCCCGTGCTTTCAGACCTACGTATGCAGTTTGGCAGGGGGGTTTATATCGGCGATATCCCTTCTGATCAACGTGACGCGATAGGCGCCGACCTCTATTTTATTCAGGCCTTGGTCGACTCAAATACCCGGCCAATCCCCGGGGTTGGCTCGGTAATTAAGTCTTTCGACGAACTTGATGCAGTTTTGCTTGCCATGTTTGGCGGCTAACGATAGAATTCCTGTCCCTCTAACGAGGCTTTCTATTATGGAAAACACTCTTCCTCAACGTCTACAAGAATACGTCAATGGTTCTTTCGAACGCACTGTTTTAATACAGAAGCGTATTCGTCAGTTAGTCCGCGGCGACGCTCCGTTATTTGATGCCGAATTGGCTCGTATCGAAAACCCAATCGAAATCGCATTAGTCGAAATCGAGCGTGGGTTGATTGAACTTGTAGTAGACGAAGTCGAAGAAAAGCCGACGCTATAGTCGCGCTAGTAATTGGCGCAAGCATTCTTGCATGGTCTCGCGCAAATTAGTGAAGCCTTGATAGTGACATGTGATGCACGGTTTTTGTCCGGCATCATTACAGGCCATCCGCGCGTTCTTGGTGAAGGTTGTGCGATTCCAATGTAAAATGATAAGCGCATCGTATTTGTCCTTCATGTCGGCACGCAATTTGTGTATTTCTTTGTGCCACGAAACATATTCAGCAGGGCGCCAGTCGGCTTGAAAACCTAGAATGTCGGCATATTCTTGCAGTTTAGGTTGATGCTTGAGCTGTGGTTCGCCGCCACCGACTACCAGCACTTTAAAAGTTGCCTGAGCGTTTTCTATTTGTTCGCGTAAATCGTTTTCGACTGCCAACAGTGGCCGCTCGTGAAAGTTTGCAACTTGCTCTTCTGGTAAATTATCGAAACGGTCGCGGTCTTCGAGTACGCCGCGCAAGTCTTCGCGTTCGAAAGTCAGCCATTCGACTTTTTTCTCGGCCAGGTGTTGCGTCTGTTGCGATTCTTCGAGCAACTGCTGTAGCTTTTGTTCGCGATCACTGCTTGATGCGGTCGATGATAAATCTTTCTTTAGCTCACTGGCTCGGCGCTGCAATCTAAGACACTCGGCCTGCGCCGCAGCCAAATCTTCTTTCAACTCAGTCTTACGCACGTGTTCAACATGTAGATGCTTTTCGTTGCCGGCCAATTTCTTGCGGCAGTCGGCAAGTTGCTGCTTCAAGACTTTGATTTTAGCCTGCAAGCGTTCCTCGGCACTTTGCTTTGGGGCAGCCGCCTTCTTCTTTGGCGTAGCTGGCTTTCGCGAGGCGGCTGGCTCGAGATCGTTAACGAATTCAGCAAGCGAGTCAACCGCTTGCTGCCAATCCTCTTTGTTGGCGCTAGTCATTAGATTGCAGCATTCGAACAGTTGTTTGTCGGTGCCGGCAGTTAACTGCGCAATCTTAACGAGTAGCTGTTCGGCGGTGGCGCGCCGCAATTTAGGATGAGTGCCTAAAACGTGAGCGATACGTTGCCCTGGCTTGACCACGCCAGGTTTATTGAAGCCAGACGAGTCGCTTAGCTCCTTCAGCTGTTGCTTGTTCAGCATTGCACGCAAAAAAGCGGTGCTTAATGGTATATTGTTACTTAACAACAGCAGCGCGGATTCTAGGTGTTCGCGCAATTCTTGCTGTGGTTCTGACATGCCGAAAGGTTACCATATCAACAACCCCATCTTGAATCTACTTCGATGAATTTCCGTAATCTCTGTTTGCTAGTCGTGCTGTGTCTTGCCGCGTCATGTGCCAAGCCGCAACAGCCGAATGTAGTGTTAGTGATTGTCGATACTTTGCGTAGCGATCACTTGCCTGGTTACGGCTATCAACGCCATGCAACCACACCGTTCTTGTCCGAATTGGAAGGGCGCGGTGAACTGCAAGTCCTAGACGGTTTGCTGGCAAGCAGTTCATGGACTAAACCTTCAGTCGCCACGATATTCACCGGCTTGACTCCTGCCGAGCATGGCGTGATGCGCTTAGTGGGGCCGGGCAGCAAGCTGCAGCATAGCGATACCTTGGCGCAACAATTTACTGATGCCGGATACGCTACCGCCTGCGTGCAATCCAACTTTTTATTAACGCGGGCCATGCAATCAGGATACGAGCAGGGCTTCGATGCATACTATGATGCCATTGGCGCCAAGAAAGATCCGCATCGTGGGTCTACTGCCGCCGCAGTGGTGGCGACAGGTCAAAAGTGGCTAAGCACTCTTGATGAAGATCAGCCATGGTTCTTGGTCTTGCATTTCTTTGACCCGCATGCTTCGTTCGAAGATCACGAAAACGTCGATTGGGCAGATGAGAATTATGACGGTTGGGTAACAGGCGGAGTTTCTACGGACGACTTGCGCGAGCACGAAGCCAATTGCACCGCAGCAGATATTGCCGAACTAGGCGCCTACTACGACGAAGAAATTTTAGCAGTCGATAATAGCCTGCGCGATTTCACTGACGCTCTTGCCACTTGGGATAATACCGTCTTGTTGCTTACTGCTGACCATGGCGAAGAACTTGGCGAACGCGGTCATATCGGCCATACGCAAACGTTAATGGGCGAGCTAGTGGATGTACCGCTGATGGTGCGCGTGCCTGAAAAATACGCTGGTCAGTGGCAGTTGCCACCATCGACTCATGGTGGCTATGCGATGACGCAAATTTATCCGGCATTGCTGAATGTGTGTGGCATCGATTTCGACTCATCCCGCAGCTTGCAAGCTCCAGATGTGTTGCAGACTCAAGTCGATTTCGCGCCAGTGCGGCGTGAGCA
>JAQWRF010000219.1 GCA_029243845.1 Planctomycetota bacterium
AGGAAGGTGTCGTGGGTAGCGATTTGCGCAATGTGATATTCAGCACCGACCTGCGTAAGGGTCATCGCGAGTTGCCCATTGCCGTTTAGCGTACTGGCCTGTTCGACTACGACTCCGTTTCTGCGCTTGCCCAACGAGCGCGGTCGCCACTTGCTAGTGTCCAACTCTGTGCCAGTAAATGTGTCACTGAAGCTGAGCACATACCCCGCTGCTTCCGCGGGTAAGGCGGTGGGAAAGTGCGGGTCGGAAGTGGCTTGCGTCTGCCATCCTTGGCAACCGCCGCTCACGAGCAAGGCGACAAGCGCGTGGCAGAGATGGGAAGAATTACGCAAAATGATTTCGACAGTTACACCTTAAAATGTCGACAGTGATTTATTCTCAGGCCCTAGAACTGCAGAATTTTATTTAAGGTTGCACTTGGACGCATGGCGCTGGCAAGCAGTTCGGCATTAGGGTGATAGTATCCCCCCAAATCGATGGCACTACCTTGTGCGGCAAGTAACTCTTCCAAGATGGTTGGTTCATGCTCGGCAAGTGCCTGAGCCACTGGAGTAAAGCGCTCTTGCATAGACGCATCTTTACTTTGTTTAGCCAGAGCCTCTGCCCAATAAAGCGTCAAGTAGTAAGTCGCCCCACGGTTGTCGAGTTCGTTCACTTTACGCGAAGGATTACGTCCATTCGCGAGATACTGACCAATGGCAGCATCTAATGTTTCGGCAAGAACCGAAATCTGTGCATTATCAGTGGCCGCTGCTGCTTGTTCAAAAGCTGGCACCAATGCGCAATACTCGCCTAACGAATCCCAGCGCAAGTGACCTTCTTCTACGAATTGCTGCACATGCTTAGGCGCGGAACCGCCGGCGCCAGTTTCGAATAAACCACCGCCTTGCAGCAAAGGCACAATCGAAAGCATCCGTGCACTGGTACCCAATTCTAAAATAGGAAACAAATCAGTGAGGTAGTCACGCAAAACGTTGCCCGTAATCGCAATCGTATCTTCACCGCGGCGTATGCGCTCGAGCGAAAAGTGCATGGCCTCAACTGGAGGAAGAATCTTTATTTCTAAACCAGTGATGTCATGATCACCCAAAGCCTTTTCAACTTTTTGGATAAGTTGCGCATCATGACCGCGCTCTGCGTTCAGCCAAAAAATGGCAGGAGAACCCGTGGCACGTGCGCGCTTAACGCCTAGCTTAACCCAATCGGTAATCGCTTCATCTTTGGTCTGACACATGCGGAAGATGTCGCCCTCATTCACTTCTTGCGAGAGCAATATCTCGCCTTCAGCGTCAAGCACTTGTATCACTCCGGCACCCATCGCAGAAAAAGTCTTGTCGTGGGAACCATACTCTTCGGCTTTCTTTGCCATCAACCCAACGTTGGCAACACTGCCCATAGTCGAAGGATCGAATTGTCCGTGCACTTGACAGTCTTCAATGACTGCTTGGTACATCGTGGCGTAACAACGGTCGGGGATGATGGCAAGCGTGTCTTGCAATGCATCGTCGTTGTTCCACATGCATCCGCCATCGCGCACCACTACTGGCATCGAAGCGTCAATGATGACGTCATTAGGCACGTGAAGGTTGGTGATGCCGCGTCGCGAATCGACCATCGCTAAATCAGGCCCCGTTTCTAGGCATGCCTTAATGTCGGATTCGATTTCCGCTTTTTTATCTGCGGGTAGGCGACTAAGCTTGGAAAGGACATCGGCAAGTCCGAAATTAACATTGGCACCCGCCTCATTTAAAGCCTCGGCATGTTTGTTAAGCGCATCGGCGAAGTAAACGGAAACGCAGTGGCCGAACAAGATAGGATCCGAGACCTTCATCATTGTCGCTTTAAGATGCAGCGACAGAAGCAAGCCTTTTTCTTTGGCGATGGCTACCTGCTCGGAGTAAAACGCGCGCAGGGCATCGACTTTCATCGATGAAGCGTCGATCACTTCGTTGGCAAGTAGTGGCAGAGAGTCTAGTAAAAGCGTAGTCTCGCCTGTTGAAGAAACAAATTCGATACGCGCGGTGGTGGCAGCGGCTAGAGTCGTGGACTGCTCACTTGCAAAGAAATCGCCGGCGTCCATATGGGCAACGCGTGTTTGCGAACCCTCTGTCGGCCAGTCCTTCATCATGCGGTGCGGCGACTTTTGTGCAAAAGATTTCACTGCGGTTGCCGGACGGCGATCGGAATTTCCTTCGCGCAATACCGGATTTACAGCTGAACCCAACACGGATGCATAACGCGATTGAATTTCTCGCTCCGCATCATTTTGCGGATCTTCTGGATAGACAGGCACGTCGTAACCTTGATTACGCAATTCTTCAATAGCCTCTTGCAGCTGAGGCACCGAAGCACTGATGTTCGGCAACTTGACAATGTTCGCCATCGGAGTTTTAGCCATCACGCCCAGGCGACTAAGCTCGTCAGGGATGCGCTGGCTCTCGAGGATGGACTCTGGGAAGTTCGCCAGAATACGGCCAGCCAAAGAGATGTCCGCCGTTTCTATTTCAAGCCCACTGCCTTTTACAAAAGCTTTTAGAACGGGGAGGAGAGAGTGCGTCGCGAGAGCAGGTGCTTCGTCGACGAGGGTCCAGGTAATGGTTGAGGATGACACGGGTGCAGAAATGGGAACGGTAATGTAGTGACTATTAATGCGGCATTGTAACAAGCTCGCGGCTTTACGCCCCGCCGAGTGGTTAAGCAAGCGTCATTTCAAAATGAAACTCGGTGGTTTCACTAATATCGTGTAGTTCACGCGACTGCCCCGTTGGGCGGTATCCCATGTGAGTATAAACTTTATGCGCAAGATCGAAACGAGTGTCCGTCCATAGAACAATCTTGTGGACGCCCTGCTGCCGCACATAATCTAGAAAGGCTTCATGCAACTTGCGCCCCTGCCCCGTGCCGCGGAGCTTGGGGTGGATGTAATACTTTTTCATTTCTATTGCGTCACCGTAATTGGCGGCGGCGATACTGCCTAGTATCTCGTCATTTACTTCAAGCACCCAGAACCAGTCGAAGGAAGATGCCGGAGTGCGCAATTCGGGTTCTTCACCATCGACATCAAGAACATTGGGCGGATAGTCCGCGTAACAACGTGCAATAAGAGCAATGATGCCATCGGCATCTTCGTCAATAGCGGGGCGGAGTTGGCTGGACATTAAGTTAACTGCCAATCGGATGCCACACGGTCTTCATCTCGACGAAGCGTTCAATCCGATAAGGAGAATGCGTCAACTTCACGTCGTACCACTCCTTCTTCTTCAGCGTACTAAGACGTACGCGTTTTAGATTATCAGCGGCACCAAGTTCTAATACCGTGCGGTGCTTAGCGCTGCATCCAGCTGCTGCCACGCCATTGAGGTCGCGATGATTAGCGAAATGCTCGAGTAACTCGTTACGTTTTGAGGTCAACAAGTTGATCACTCCACCTGGCACATCGGAAGTCGCGCAAACCTCAGCGAAAATAGAGGTCGCCAACGGATGTTGTTCGCTACCTAAGACCACCGCGGTATTACCCGAGACAATCACTGGCGCCAACATCGCAACCAAGCCGAGCAATGGTTGTTCATTCGGCGCGATTACTCCCACCACGCCCATCGGCTCTGGCGAAGTGAAATTATAAAACGCACCGGCTACTGGGTTATTACAGCCCACCACTTGCGCGTACTTATCAGCCCAACCAGCAAAATTGACTAAACAATCAATCGCCGCATCGACCTCCTTCGTTGCACGACGTACACCGCCATCGCAAGTCGCGGCAATAGCATCGATGAACTCGCTGCGTTTCCCTTCAAGCATTTCAGCCATACGATAAAGAATCTGTCCGCGGTTATAGGGAGCGCGTGCAGCCCATGACTTTTGCGCTTTACGCGCTGCGACTACGGAGTTACGTAAATCTTTACGCGAGCCATGACAAAGGTGTGCGAGCAACTCACCTTTTAAATCGACTACCGGCAACGTGCGTCCAGATTCGGTACGCGGAAAAGAACCGCCAATGAAAAGTTTATAAGTTTTTAATACTGCTAAGCGATCGTTACTCATCGTGCACCTCCGAAATCTAAGTATTCAA
>JAQWRF010000224.1 GCA_029243845.1 Planctomycetota bacterium
GATCTTTCAGGGACCAGCGACGGCAAGATGGATAACGTCCATGCTTTGCGCGATCAGTACAATGCGGATTGCGTCGCGTTGATTTGTCAGAATGGTCAGTATTGCGGCATTGCCTATTTGATGACTAATGTTTCAACGGGGTTTGCCAGCTCTGCTTTTAGCGTTACTAACTATAGTTGCGCCACCGGTTATTACAGTTTCGGTCACGAATTGGGGCACAACATGGGGAGTAACCACGATCCGCAGAATGCTTCTTCGGGAGCTTACTCTTATAGCTTCGGGTTTCGCACGTCGAATAACTCTTACCGCACAGTGATGGCTTATTCTCCCGGTTCGCGCATTCGCCGATTCTCTGGGCCTAACGTTTCATACAACGGTAATACTATGGGCAGCAGTTCCCAAGATAATCATCGTTCGTTAAACAACACCGCGCCTACAGTTGCCGATTTCAGAATAGGTACGCCACCACCGCCAACTGGGCCGACTTTTACGGTCCCTAGTTTGATCGCTGGCTCGGGTGCAATAATGTCCGTTGAAGATTGCACCGCTAATGGCCAAGTTCACCTGCTATACAGCGTCGCTGGCGGCGGACCTACAACTACCGCTTACGGTATTGCAGAACTAGACTTGCCAATTAAGATAATAACCTCATTAACCGCAAACGGCACTGGCGATGCTTCATGGTATGTCTCAGTCCCGGCTGGCGCGGCTGGCGCGCAAGTCTGGCTACAGGCCTACGACCACGGATTAGCAGTGTTTAGTAACGGCGTCTATAAAGTTGTCTTTTAAAAAATGTTTTCAATACTCATACCTTTAGTTCTCGGTTGTGCGCAGTCAATGCCGCAGCTTTTCATCGACACCAATACTGCACCCGATTTCTCAATTGGCTCGCAGCATCAAACATTGGCGTCTCGCACAGTTGATATTAATCTCGATGTTCTGCGCCGCCAGCACGCCGTGATTGACTTAAACATCTTTGCGAACTTAAATGTTCAGGCGCGCTTTGTCGCACTTGAAACTTCGCCCACTGGCGGCGAGTTATGGCGCGGTAAAATTATTGGTCACGGTGACTCAACAGTCCTTTTTGCATTTCGTGACGACACGGCCATGGGCACCATTCGTTATCAAGATAAATTGATATTGGTTGAGTATGCTGGCAATGATACGCATCGCATTATTGAAGTCGATCAAGCGCAAATGCCATGCTGCGGCAATAACATAAGTCACAGCATTAAAACCAAGGCGGATGCCGTGCTGAATAATCCTAGCGCCGGCAGCCCAGAAATTACGGTCATGGTTGTCTATACAACCGAAGCAAAGAATTCCACCGGCGGTGGTCCGCAGATGGAGAACAAGATTGACTTAGCAGTCGTTGAAACGAATGACTCTTTTGCTGATAGCGGATTGTCGCATCGCATTGAACTAGTTTACTACGACGAAACAGTCGGCTATACCGAAGCATCAAGCTTTGGAGGCATCCTGGATGATTTGCGCATCAACGGTGACGGCAAAATTGACTGGGTGCATGAAGTTCGCAATCAAGTGCAGGCCGACATGGTCGATTTGATATGTGATAACTACCAGTACTGAGGACTTGCTTACCTAATGACTTCAGTTGGAGTCAGCTTTCAGCAATGGTGTTTCAGTGTAGTTAATTACTCGTGTGCAGTGGGCAGCGATGTTTTCGCGCACGAGTTAGGTCATAATATGGGGTCTAATCACGATCGCAATAATGCCTCAAGCGGCGCTTACTCTTATAGCTTTGGTTACCGCACGCCAAACAATGCGTTGAAAACGGTAATGGCTTATTATCCTGGCGCAGTGACCGGCCGCTGGTCCGGCCCTAACGTAATGTACAACAACAACGTAATGGGCACGACTACCGAAGACAACGTGCGTTCGCTAAACAACACCGGCAACACCGTCGCTTCTTTCAGAAATGGCCCAGCTGTGCAGCCGCCATCTCCGATTGAATTGTATGTGCAAACAATGCGTGCAAATTACTGGAGCACTATTTCTATCTCTAACGCCACGCCAAGCGACCGAGTGTATTTAATTTATAGTCTTGCCGGCGGCGCAGCCACGACCACTCCTCATGGTCTTGCTTACTTGTCTAATCCCATAAAATTAATGTCGAGGCTGACTGCTTCGAGCAGCGGTTTCGCTAACTACGGTGTCACGCCCCCGCCATTCGCATCAGGCGTCTCTATCTGGATGCAAGCCTACGATGCAGGTAGCTCGACTTTTAGTAACGGGATTTACAAATACGTTTTCTAGTTACTGAACGACTATAGCCACACCATTGGTGAATAGCTGTGTTGAGAAATCATAAGCCACGAACCACGCCGAAACCCCAACTGCGGCTGCCGGTATGGCTTGTTGCCACGAGACATTGCCGTTCGCGTCGGAGTTTCTCATAGGGTACATATTAAAGGGAGGGGTGAGCGGCACGACTCCGTAACTCGTTTGAGTGGGTCCGCCACCAGCCAAAGAGTAGCCGAGTCCTACTCGGCTACTGGCGGAAGCGTAAGTCACGTCGATGTCCATGGTTTGACCAGCCACGGCATTAGAAATAGTCAGCGTAGGTGTTGAGCCGCCTCCATCAGAAAGGCGCACGAAGTCCGTGTAAGTTTCGGCAAGCATGTCGCGACCCGGTCCGCCTTGAGACGAGTGGGTGATGGCTAGTTCGGCAGAGTCTGCAGCTGTTGCATCACTGCCTAAAGAACCAGAATAAAGGGTGCCGTTAAGAGTGATGGCATAATGAATAGCGTTAAGCGCGTCGCGCGTCACAATGATCGAAGCATTTCCAGTAGCCGGCATAGCAGTGGCGATTACCGTTGTGGTGCCTCCTGCAGAAATCGCAAAGTCACCACCGTGGGTGTAGTCGAGGTCGGTCAACTTAATGGAAACAATGTCAGTGGAGCCGGCTGATAATTTGAGGTTATAACGCAAGTGGGACACTCCGAGCGGAACCCAGTAATTGTCATTCCATCTAAAGTCGCTCTCAAAAACGAATGCACCAGAAACGGGTGCGAAGCTGCGAGTTAGGGCATTGACTTCATTGGTGCCACCAAAAGTGGAGCCGAAGTCGGTGACTTCATAAAAAGAATTAGCCTCGCCGAAGTGCCAAAGCATCCATTGTGAGTAGTTGTGTGTCCAGCCATCCGCAATGATGTTATTGTCAAAATGATCTTCAAAAGTTACCGTTTGGGCAACAAGTTGCGGGG
>JAQWRF010000238.1 GCA_029243845.1 Planctomycetota bacterium
CTAGAGCCGCTCGAAGACGTCACAGTCGATGTTTACATCCCGACTTACAACGAAGATACATCGCTACTGCGGGCAACAGTTAACGCATCAAAAGCGATGAACTACAATCATCGGACTTTCCTTTTGGACGATGGTAACCGCCAAGAAGTCCGCGAACTTGCTGCAGAATTAGGTGTCGACTACATCGCACGTGAAGAAAATCGCCACGCAAAGGCGGGCAACCTAAACCATGCCCTGGAAATCACCGAAGGTGAGTTTGTCGTGGTACTCGATGCCGACCACATTCCATCACGAAATTTCATTGAGCGCATGCTTGGCTTATTCCACGATCCCAAATTGGGTTTCGTGCAATCGCCACACGCTTTTTACAATTTCGAGAACTTTCAGTCATCCGTTGACTACTCGAAAGGGAAATACTGGGAAGAGGGTCTGCTGTTCTACCAACAAATTCAACCAGGACGCAATCACTGGAATTCCGTTATTTTCGCGGGCTCTGCGGCGATGTTTCGCCGGACTGCTCTTGAAGACGTGGGCCTTGTCGCTGTAGAAACGATTACCGAAGACATGCACACCGGCATTCGCATGTCTGCAAACGGCTGGCGCTCGCTATTCGTTTCTGAATCACTCATCGCTGGCATGGCGGCTCCAGACGTTACTACTTTCCACTCCCAACGTTTGCGTTGGGCAGAAGGCAACGTTTCGATTTTATGGCATGATAACCCACTGTTTATGCGTGGCCTGACGCTAGCGCAAAGATTATCCTTCTGGGCCTCTATTGTTCACTGGTTTAGCGGCTTTACGCGCTTGGCCGTTTACCTGACACCGATGATGTTGTTATTCACGGGCGTGGCTCCATTTACTAAATTTACTGCCCCGATTGTCGCGATGTTAATTTTCTACATCGTTATTACTCATGCTGTACTGCGAATAATCTCTGGGAAGCACGCAAGCTTGTTGAACATAGAGATCTTCGCAATGATGACTTTCTGGACAAACATTCGAGGCTGTTGTAGAGCGCTCTTTAAGCACAAGAAGTCAAAATTTGTTGTTACCTCTAAACGCGGGCGTCAAGACAACGCGTCACTGGCGCCGTTATTAATGCCGCAAGCTTTAGTATTCGGGATTGGCGGCCTGTCCATCGTTTGGGGTACGTTCCGAGTCATGTTTGATTCGAGCCCCGACCTCCTTGGCCTGGCCATCGCTGGACCACTAACACTCTATCAGATGTGGTTGGCGTGGGTAGTAATCCGCAGATCACTGGCCACTGAGAACAAACGTTATTCGTATCGTCACCGCGCAGGGTTGCCGGTGAGCTTTCGCCTAACTGGCCCCGATGGAGAGGAGTTCTCGGGCGCTGGTATCACAAGCGACATTAACGAGAAGGGCGTTGGCTTTGTCGCTTTCAAGGACTACCCAGATGGGTCTGAAGGAGAGTTTAATATCTCGATTGGCGGCACGGTCGTCGCCATACCGGGACGTATTCAGCACTCAAATACTGGCGCAATTGATCCTCTGCTAGAGCGCGCCAAAGACACCATCAACATGTCAACCTATGGCGCGGTGTTTATCGATGTGCCGGACGGATCAATAGACATGCTAATGGACGCACTTATGAACTTCGTAGTGCCAATGCAGTACGATGAGTTCGCGAAATCTAACGCGAAGCAAGGCCGATTCTTAAGTTGGTTAACCGACCCAAGCCAATGGCATAGACGCAAAGAAAACCGATTATCCTATCATTTACCCCTCGGTATTTCCAAGCAAAGCACGGACGCAAACGGCGCGGTAGAGACCATCGAAGCTGCTACCGAAGACGTCAGTCGTTCTGGTTTGCGCGCCCTGCTACATGAAGAATTAGAGGTCGGCTCGAATTACGAATTCCGTGTGCAAACACCCTTTGGTAAAGCAAGTGGCATCTTCGAAGTGGTGCGAATCACCGACCGCGTCATTGGTCCTGAAATCAAGAAAGAGCATGTGTTCCGCTTCACAAGTTTTGACGGTCAATCGCGCTCGCTGATTCACGATTTACTCAAGGCTGCAAGCGAGAAACCAATGCAATCGGTGTTGGGGAATACAGGAGGCAGCCGCAATGCCCCTATCTACCAGCCCATTGCCATTACTTTATTGTGCGCGGCGTTTTTGATTCCTGGTAGTTTGTCGCTATTCCAGTTCATTAACCGCGACGACATCTTCTTGCGCGAAATGGTTGAGAGTGGCTTGCAAACTCGCACCGACCGCGAACGCTTTGAAGAATTGCTGCACGTAACAATAGACGAAGAGACAAGCTTTGCAAAAATGAACATGCTCATGGATGTTCTCCTTGCCGAAGGTCGCCGCGATGAAGCAGACAGCGTTACTCGCTTGATGTTACGCCTCGATCCAGACAACCTCGGCTTACGCTTTGCTTTGGGCAACTTACTAGTAGACGTCGATCGCGTCGATGATGCTGCCGAAATTTTCCAGAGTGTGCTCGATGGGGTTAAAGCCAATCCAGAACAAGCGCGCAATCTTGACCAGGCAGAAATATTGCTTGCCGCAGCGCGTAACGCAACTCGCCTAGAGGATGGCTCCGAGCAAGCGATTGCCTACTTCGAAGAGCTGGAGCTAAACTATGACGTGTCTACCGATGTGCTCGCCGAACACGCTGCCGTATTATTTGCTCGTGGCGACCTAGAAGCTGCGGCCAAACTTTACAAAACATCTGGCACCGACATTACCGCACACATTCGCGTTGCACAGATACATGCTGCGCAAAAGAACTTCAAGGCCGCCGAACAAGAATGTTTGCTTGCGCTCGACATCGATCCAAACAGTCGTGACGCCGGTGTTCTCTATGGGCAAGTAATGTCAGCGCAAAAATCCCCTAAAGAGGCCTCCCTTATCTTTAGCAAACTGCGCGACCTCTACCCTGGCGACGTAGAAATTCTGACTAGCTATTCAGAAACTCTGCTCTCGGCCGGTCGCCACGCCGAAGCCGCAGAACAATTTATGGTACTCCTCGAAAGCCACCCTAACGATCGGCGTGTCTGGTTAGGCTACCTCGACTCAGTGTCCGCATTAGATCTCATCAGCGACGAGCAACTGGCGCCGTGCTTCAGCATTAAGCGCATGTTGATTGATACTGATTTTGAGAACCCGCGTCTTACAGCGCAACTCGGCAACGTCTTGGCTAAGGCAGGTGAAGTGGTAAGTGGCATAGAGCTAATGGAGAGCGCGCTCACCGTCGACGAGGACAACCGTCGTCTGCGCCTACAAGTCGCCGACACTTTGGCGGAGCTGGGCGAACATCAGCGTGCGGATAAGCACTATCAGCGCTTAATGGGTATTATTCGCAGTGGCGCGCTGGACCCAGCGGCACGCAACGACAAGAAGTAAGTTAATTCTTCTTGAGGCTTCTAAACAAATCGTTGCCTAGTGAATTTTCTACAGGCGGCTGAATGGACATCTGATAATCACCCCACCATTCTCCGGCCGCCCAATAAATCATTTCGACATCGTGCTGTTGTAGTAACTCCATCGCCTCTAGGACGACGCTCTCCCATGGTTTAATAGAATTCGGAACACCTATCTCTCCGATAATCCCTCGCGCATTATTCTTTTTTAACCACTTTAAAAAAGGCGCGAGGCGTTGTTGCGGACGATCATATATTTTCGGATCGCGCCGTAATTCTTCGCTGAAGCTTAAACCGTATCTGCCTGCTCCGTCATGATCGAAGTAAACGTGAGCTTCGTAAATTACTTTATCAAGCGGATCTTCAATCCAAGTTTTAGCGCCGTGATGTTTCTTCCAGTTTTCAGCGGACGACCAACCATCTCCCGCCACCAACAGAGTGTGATGGCTACCCATCGCGCGAATGCCCGTCACCAGACTGCGCGATATCTTGCGCCAGTTGCCAAGGCCCATATCATGCGGCTCATTCATCAGGCCAAGCGCCCACGGTGTAACCTCTGCTGCGTCGCACGCCCGAATTATTTTTGACCAAACGTCGATTAAGTTGTCGCTACTTACTAGAACCTGCGAATCATATTTCTTGTCAATTACGGCACTAACTATTTTATCTTGGAAGCGAATCGAGTAGCGGCCAAAATTGTGCATATCAAATATCACTCTTACGCCTTTGCCCTCGGCCCATTTTGCGACTCTCACTAAGCGGTCGAGCTCGACCTTATCGAGTGGGCCTCCAAGCTGAGGCTGAATGCGTTCCCAGCGAAAAGGTATACGGAACAAATCGACGCCCTCTTCCTGAAACCAATCGAATGTCCATGGCTTGTTATGGAAGTAATTTACACCCAAGACTCCTGGA
>JAQWRF010000254.1 GCA_029243845.1 Planctomycetota bacterium
TTCCGTTACAACAATAGCGATATGGCCGACCTCGAACGTTGTCTGCAAGAAGCGCAGGCGGCAAATGCGCGGCGCATCCTTATTTCTACAGACGGTGTATTCTCAATGGATGGCTATTTGGCCAACCTTCAAGATCTGTGCAATCTGGCGGACAAGTATGGTGCCATGGTGCACGTCGATGATTCGCATTCGACAGGTTTCATGGGCGCTAACGGCAAGGGCACTCACGAGCACTGTGGTGTGATGGGGCGTGTTGATATTATCACTTCAACTCTAGGCAAAGCTTTAGGCGGTGCCTCGGGTGGATACACTTGTTCTTCTAAAACGGTAGTCGATGCGTTGCGCAACCGATCGCGCCCGTATCTGTTTTCTAATTCTCTGGCGCCACCTATTGTTGCCGCATCGCTTGCGGTCTTCGAGCGTCTCAGTAGCACCACCGAGTTGCGCGATCGCCTTGAAGAAAACACCAAGCTCTTCCGCAAGCTTATTTCAGAGGCTGGCTTTGATATTAAAGAAGGCGTGCACCCGATTGTGCCCATCATGCTTGGCGATGCCAAGTTGGCTTCTGATATTGCCGCTGACATGCTAGGCGAAGGTATTTACGTTATTGGCTTTAGCTTTCCAGTGGTGCCGCGCGGACAGGCGCGTATTCGAGTGCAAATTTCTGCAGGTCACACTCCTGAACAAATTGAAAAAGCTGTAGCGGCGTTCATTAAAGTAGGGCGCAAGCATAAAGTCATTACTTAAATGACAGGACCTCTTTGGCAGCCTAGTAAATCCGCGATTGCACAATCGCAGATGGCCCAGTTTGCTGAACAAGCGGGCGTTGTTGCCGCGGCTGCCGATGTTGAGTACCAGCAACTGTGGCAATGGTCGGTCGACAACCGCCAACAATTCTGGAAAGAAATTTGGCAACAGTTTGAAATCATCGGCGAGATGGGCGATGTCGTTCTTGCTCATGATGAGATGCCCGGTGCACAATGGTTTCCGAAAGCCAAATTAAACTTTGCCGAGAATTTATTACGCCGTCGCGACCATGCAGACGCCATTGTTTTTGTCGCTGAAGATGGCAGTCGTCGCGCAATAACTTTTGCCCAACTAGCTGAGCAAGTGCGCTGCCTGCGCACCTCACTCATGCACGCAGGAGTAGGTGAAGGTGACCGTGTCGCAGCATATTTGCCCAACGTGCCTGAAGCCATTATTGCCATGTTGGCGACCTCAAGTTTGGGCGCCGTTTGGTCATCATGCTCACCAGACTTCGGAGTCGCTGGTGTTATCGATCGCTTCGGGCAAATAGAGCCGAAGGTGTTGCTCGGATGCGTGGCTTATACATACAAATCAAAAGTCATTGACGTCAGTGATAAATTGCGCGAAATAGTAGGTGGCCTGCCGAGTGTTGAGCAGGTCGTGGTCGTTCCTTACGCTGATGCTATTGCCGCTGCAAACTATATTGAAGATGACTTGGCAACACCACATGCTCTGTTTGATGATTTCATAATGGCGGGCATGAGTGGCGCGCTCGAATTTGTAGCGCTCGACTTTAATCACCCTTTATACATCATGTTCTCGTCAGGCACTACGGGCAAACCGAAATGCATTGTTCATGGTCAAGGCGGCACCTTGTTGCAGCATCGCAAAGAACATTCCCTGCACTGCGATCTGCGCCCGGATGAAAAGATATTTTATTTCACCACCACGGGGTGGATGATGTGGAATTGGCTAAGTTCGGCGCTCGCAGTTGGCGCTACAGTAGTCCTTTACGATGGCAATCCTTTCTACCCCGATGCTTCGAAGATGTTTAATCTTATTGATAGTGAACAGATTAACGTCTTCGGTACTTCGGCAAAGTTTATTGACGCTTGCAAGAAGGCCCAAGTAAATCCGCGTGGTGATAATGACCTTAGCTCGTTGAGATGCATTTTGTCGACAGGTTCTCCACTGATAGCTGAATCCTTTGATTGGGTCTATGAAAACATCAAATTAGATTTAATGCTTGCCTCAATCACCGGCGGCACTGATTTGCTGTCATGCTTCGCACTTGGTTCTCCTATTTCACCAGTGTGGCGCGGCGAAATCCAGCAACGCGGCCTTGGCATGGATGTAGCTGTTTATGACTCGGAGCAAACGAAGTTGATCGGCGAGTCCGGAGAATTAGTTTGCTTGCAATCCTTCCCGTCGATGCCAATCGGCTTCTGGCAAGACGATAACGATGCACGTTACTTGGCAGCTTACTTCGAGCTCTTCCCCGGTGTTTGGCGACACGGAGATTGGGTCGAAATAACCGAGCACGGTGGTTTGATCATGTACGGTCGCTCAGATGCGACTCTTAATCCTGGCGGAGTGCGTATCGGCACCGCCGAAATTTACCGCCAAGTAGAATCTTTTTCCGAGATTCTTGAAGCGGTAGTCGTAGGTAAAAACACTAGCGATGGCGATCAAGAAGTGATGCTGTTCGTGGTGATGTCCGGCGACACTCCACTTAGTCAAGAACTACAACAGCAGATTGCGCAGCGCATCCGCGAGAATACTACGTCGCGCCATGTCCCCGCTCAAATCTCGGCAGTGAATGATATCCCGCGCACGCGCAGCGGAAAAATATCCGAGATGGCTGTACGTGATGTCTTGCACGGGCGCGATGTAGCTAACAGTGAAGCCTTAGCAAATCCGGATTCGTTAGACGCGTTTAGGCCATAACATATGGGATGGCACCCATCCCATATGTTCCTATTCACTAATCGCTTGGTCAATATCAGCCCAGAGGTCATCTTGATTCTCAATGCCTACCGCCAAGCGCAGCATACCTTCAGTGACGCCGCCTGATTTACGACCGTCTTCGCTGACGATGCGGTGAGTAAGCCCGGCAGGGTGCTCAATCAGGCTGTCAGTTGAGCCTAAGCTTACTGCTGGGATAAACAATTTGGTGCTCTTCATTGCTTTGGACGCCGCCTCATAACCGCCAACCATCTCTATGGAGATGACCGAGCCTGGACCTTTCATTTGCTTTGCCACCAAACCGCGTGGGTCTGATGCAGCAAGCCCTGGGTAATGCACCTTGGCGACTGCTGGATGTGCCTCGAGCTTGTTCGCCAAGTGAATCGCGTTTTGTTGCGCGCGCTCTACACGCATCGGCAAAGTAGGCAGACTCCGTAGTAGTAAATAAGCTGCCATCGGGTGCATGTTACCGCCAGTCAAAATTCTGATTTGACGAATGTGCGCTGCCCAACTTTCATCAGTGGCAATCATGCCCGCAATAACATCACCGTGGCCACCTAGATACTTGGTTGCACTGTGAACAGAAAAAGTCGCGCCCAAAGCCAGTGGCGACTGCAGCAACGGCGTAGCAAAAGTATTGTCAACCATTACCGGTACAGTACCCGCTTGCTTAACGACATCTTCGATATCCACTAAACTTAGCGTCGGGTTCGCAGGAGTTTCAATGATTACTAAAGCAGTGTCTTCACGCACCGTGGCTTTGATTTCGTGCTCCTGCACCCAATCTACATCAAAGCCGAGCAAGCCACTAGACAGCAAGTGATCAGTGCAGCCATAAATAGGGCGAACAGCAACAATGTGATTGCGCACAACAGCATCTTGCATTGCGCGAATTTTTAGTGACATTAACACCGCATGAATGGCTGACATGCCTGAAGCGAAAGCGATACCCGCTTCAGCGTTTTCAAGTTTGGCAAAAGCACACTCGTAGCGGTGAACGGTTGGGTTATGCAAGCGCGCGTAAATAGGCGAGTCGGCAGTGGCGCCGCCAGCGGCAAGCGCATCAATACTGTCACGACCGGATTCGAGATCTTTTACAGGATAAGTCGAAGAGAAATCTAGCGGCGCAGCATGTATGCCTAATTCTTGAAAATCTTCGCGCCCAGCGTGGACGGCAATGGTGTCGATGTGTTTGGTCATAGGGGGTATTTTCCGTATATTCTTCGTAATGTCCATCGAATACATGCGCAATGTGCGCTATAATTGGGACTATGGACAGAATAGACTTCGAAATTTGCCGAGAACTGCAGAATAATGCTCGGTTGAGTAATAAAGAGCTCGCCTCCAAGATTGGGCTAGCGCCTTCCAGTTGTCACGAGCGTTTCAAGCGCTTATGTGCTGATGGCGTTTTAACGGGCTTCCATGCCACCGTCAACCGAGGAAAACTAGGAGCATCCATAGAGGCAATGGTGCATGTACGCCTAGCTAAGCATGCACGTAAAGAGGTGGATTCATTCTTTGAGCATTTACACCAGCTGCCTGAAACAATCGCCTATTATCACATTACAGGCGAGTTTGATTACTTAGTGCACGTCGCCGTCCGTGATGCAAATCATTTGCGCGATCTAGCCCTAGATGCCTTTACAACACGGGAGGAAGTGGCCCAAATACAGACATCCTTGGTATTTGCTGCAAAAACTAAGGCACAACGACCTTGCTTTATTGAGTTTTCGTAGTAGGGTATTAATAGGGGTAATATATATGACACAACTTAAGGATTTAATAGGAAAGCAAGAGCGGGTGGTTTCGATAAGCCAACACGCAACTGTTAG
>JAQWRF010000260.1 GCA_029243845.1 Planctomycetota bacterium
TGGCGCTATTTTCGAAGCGCGAGCGGATTTAGTCATACTCGCCGGGTGGCTGCAATTGCTGCCGATCCCACCTGAGCTAGAGTTTAAAGTGCTGAATATTCATCCGGCGTTGTTGCCGGCATATGGAGGCAAAGGTTTTTACGGACACCACGTTCACCAAGCCGTTAAAGATGCTGGCGATTTACTGAGTGGCTGCACGGTGCATTTTGCTTCGGCCGAGTACGATCGTGGTTCTATAGTTTTACAAACAGCGGTTCAACTCCACGCCGATGACACCACTGACGACATTGCATCCAAAGTGTTTGCGGCAGAACTCATTGCCTATCCGCAAGCGATTAAGTTAGTGCTTGATGGCGAAGATAGCTTTAACGCCTAATTCGAAGTTCACTTCACTCAGGCACACTTGTTTCGAGTCTTTAGCGCCTATCCATACGCGTTGCTCGCTGTCGAGCCACCACAACAATTGCGGACACTTCTCTATGCGCGGCACCCGCGAGATTGACATTGCAATCATGCCATCGGCTTCGCGCTCCGGACGTACTTTGGTATTGTCACTGAATTCTGCCAAGCGAACCTGATCTATCAAATCGACAAGAATGTGATTCTCGTAAACTTTAGAAGCTGTAGCATCACGCCACCCATCGCTTGACTTTAACAGAACAAAGTTTTCTTGACGGTAGCGCACGACAACAGCAGAAAGATGTTGTGGGTTAAAGTCTAAGATGCGTTGGCTACGCAGCACCAGCGGTGGCTGTTGAAAAATAGCGAAGCGTTGCGGTGCGACATGCAGCACGAACGCGCGCTCGTCCGATACTACTGAATCTCCGTAAACCTCAAGGTTAACGCTTTCGCCTTTGCCACTTAGAGAGAGCCGACCTAGTTTTGTGCCCAGCGCATAATTAGAAGTAAGTGGATCCCCCAGAGCTGCAATTCGAGCGCCCAGAGCTGCGTCAAGCAGAGCACTCGCCTTAAGACTGAACAATCCATCAAAAGGTTCTGTGAAGCGCCAAACGTTATCGTTTTTATAAGCGATAAAAGAGTATTGTGAGTCTACCGCCTGCCACTCGACCTTTTGCAATTTAGCGCCGAGAGTTGACAAGCGCTGATCGCGCCAAGAGTCAATAGAGCGAGAAAGTATGGAGACGAAGCTATTCGGCACCAGGCAGGTATTGCCATCAAATTGACCGGCCCCGAAATCGGACTGTATCGACTGCGCACCTATCAGTAAAGTGTGCTTCATGCCGTTAGGCGAATAAGTTTCAACGACGAATCTTGGCGTATCGAGGCCGAGCTCTGCCGCAGTTTGGTTTTTGAGATTTAGCGGCAAGTCACGCATACGCAAATCGTTAAATTCATCAAACAGCGCCCTTAACGCACTCTGATTAACAGCGTCGACGATGGGCTCACTCATCGACCACCGCTCGTCATCAAGTATGAAACTGACACTATTGCCGTAACGAGGTCGGCTCACGACGATACGCTCTATATTGTTAAGCTCGCTAAAAAGTTGATTGGCGATTACTTGCTCGGCAAGCGTCTCTGGCGCGTTGATAGTCGCGTTGAATTTGCGCAGCGCAGCAAAGGCGCTGATCAATACGATAACCATAAATAGAATCTTGGTTTTAGACATTACTTACGGCGCATCCAAACGATTAGGGAAAGCAGCAAACACAATCCTGGAAGCAAATACAGTGTCAAAGATTTTATCCTTCCAAGTATTTCGCGCGAAGGGCGGAACGGGATTTCATTGATGCTACGTAACCCGGACTTCTCGAGATCGTCGCCAAGCAAAAACATGATCGATGTAGCTAGCCAATCTTTATTGTAGTCAAGGTGCTCACGCATAATTTCATCTGAGCCTGACAACAGCAAGTGCCCAGCTTGCAACGACGATTGCGGACGCCAT
>JAQWRF010000275.1 GCA_029243845.1 Planctomycetota bacterium
GTCTACTATGCCGGCCCAGCCAAAACTCCTGATGGCATGACGTCTGGCTCGTTCGGTCCGACTACCGCTGGGCGGATGGATTCCTTCGTTGATTTGTTCCAAAAAAATGGCGGCTCGTTAGTGATGTTAGCCAAAGGCAACCGCTCGCAACAAGTTACGGATGCCTGCGAAAAACACGGTGGTTTTTACTTGGGCTCTGTTGGCGGTGCAGCGGCACGTTTAGCGCAAGACTGCATTACTAAAGTCGAGTGTTTAGAATACGCCGAACTTGGCATGGAGGCCATCTGGAAAATTGAGGTTAAGCATTTCCCTGCTTTCATAATCACTGATGACAAAGGGAATGACTTCTTTTCAGAGCGTTTTATCTCTTTGCGAAGCTAAGGCTTGAGCAGCTTCCGGATCGTTAAACACCCGCGCAGCTAACCCTAATTCTAGAATCCGTGCATAGTAATCAGCATCACGCTGAAGATGGGCCGCACATGGCAACCACGGATTGTCTTGGCGTTGGTCAAGCCATGCTAAATACGCTAAACCGGCCTTGTAGTGCTGAGTTGGCTCCTCGAAAATAACGCGCGACAATGCTTCGCATGGCTTCATTATCTCAAAATATTCTTTGGTTTTACCACAGGCCAAAAATTGTAGGGCCAACCCAGCCGGGCGCGCAATGCCATCGAAAATGCCGAGTAGCGCATGACTATAGTGTTGGTCATCTCCGGCAATGAGTTGTGCAAAGTTGAAATCGTCACCTGTGTAAACTACTTGCTTGGATTGCGCTAACCGCGCGCGAATATCCACCTCTAACTGCTGGTTGAGCAATGATATTTTCACTCCAAGAATACGCTGCTCGTCAAGACGCATAATACGTTCGAAGCTATCGCCAGGGAAATAGTTAGCTAGACTTGGCAAAAACATTTCTCCAAGCCAATGCAGTAACACTGGCGATTCACTTTGCTCGAGAATGCTAGAATAAACTTTTACGTAATCATCGGCGCTAGCATTGTTTAACGATAGCTGAGTTATAGGCAAAATAACCGGTAACCCACCATGCTGAGCAATGAAATTTACTTGCCAGGCGACCGCTGTAGCGAGTGCCCCTAAATCGTCCGTGACGGCAATGTGGTCAGAACTAGCGCCAGCTGCAAAACCATTTTCCAATTTCAAACTGGCGGTACTAGTGATTAACTGCTTCGCGATGTCCCAGCCTAACTCAAAGCGTTGTGCGGTATCCATTGCCTCGGCGACACCAAAGCCGTAGTTGTCGAGAAAGATTCTTTGTGCTGCCGTCGCTTGCCAGTTAATGTCATCACCTGATTCGTTGTTTACAACAATATGAGCGGCGGCATAAACGCTACGCACTGCCGCTGGCTGACTATCCATGGCAGAAAGTTGGTCGGCGTAAGATTGTAAATCCATTAACTTAGTTGCTCGAAAAATTCTGGTCCTTTGGTGATGGCATACCACACAAGAAACACTGTCAGAGTGAGTGTTGAGAATATCATTCCGCCAACCCAGGCCGTAGCTTTCGCACCTTGCGGGCGATCCTCGCCAAGATACTTTTTATTGAACTGCAACTTTATTAAACCTAAATATGCAATCGGCAGCATGAATCCGCACAATAGCGTCGTGGGTACCGCAACCCACAGCGCAATGTCCGTCCATAGAATTGCACCAAGCACGCCTGGCGCAGGAATCAAACAAGCTAAACGATATTTCGCCGAACCAAATTTGGTGCCAAAAACTTCGGTGGCGACAAAGCCGCAACACACCATCTGCAAAATAATGGACGAAACGGCCATGCCGAGAATTCCGAGGTTGAAAATCCAACGACCCAAGCCATCACCCACTACAGACGCAAGTGCTTGCGCCGCCTCAACGGGGCTAAGGCGAGTGCCACTGAATTCAAGTTCGCCGTAATAAAAAGCATTGGCGGTAGCGATACACATTAAAGCGGTCGCTAACAAATATGGCAGCAGCATTCCCGCCAGCAAATCAAATTGGGCGAGCTGCCGGTGCTTGCGTCCCCAGCCGCGGGCAAGCAAGGTGTATGGATACAGGAACAGCATATTGGCACCAACTGCCGCTGCCAGTCCGCCGATCACCACGGTTGTCGCCGATACCCCATTCACGCTTTCTGGAAATTGAAATGGAATCAATCCGGATGCGAGTGCCTTTGGATCGGCTATGCCTGTTTTGAAAACTACTAAACCAAAGCATGCCACGATACCCCACACTAATACTTTCAATGAATTTTCGAAAATAGTTATCGCCTTGCCAGCCCGTCCGTAGAGAAAGGACCACGCTATTGCGACTGCTAAAATCAGCGCGCCGGCAACTGCATTCGAAATGTCAACACCAGCGGCGTCACCCATGTCGGCAATTACTGCTGCGCCAAGACTGTACTGCGCAAAGTGCCAAATGATAGACGACAGCACCGCGCCGCCAGCAAAACCATAGGCGAATACCGGGCCTGCAAAGCGGCGCATAGCCGCGTAAGGTCGCAAACCTGTTGATAAGGTTTGATGCGCTATAGCGCTCATCATGATTATTCCGAGCACCATAGACACCGGGGCTACCCACAATAGTCCATAACCAAATGCGGCGCCAGCGAACAACATCGTGGCCGCAGTTCCACCGCCGAGGGTCAATGCACTTTGCAAGTATCCAGGACCACCTTTACGTAGAAACGCAAACGCCCGCTTATAAGCAGGACGGCTAGCTTGTTCATCAAGCCACTTTTCTTCGGCAGCCAGTTCCTGTACGTCAATCGGTTTAGACGACGGCAAGCCATCGAAATCGGACAAGGGTTGCTTGCTTTCGCTCATTACTTATTTCGCAGGAGGTGGACGGAGACCGCGCACTTTTTTAGCCTCTGGCCTAGCGCGATACTCAGGATCAAGAGGATAGCAACCACTCTTCATGCCATTGCGTGGTGCTGTAGTGCAATCAGAAAAAGTACGGCACACGCGTTTACGCTGAAACTCTTTGCCAGCCAAATGATCGCGCGCCATTTCAGGGTACGACAAAATCATGCGCCCTAAGCCGACGAAGTCAACATGGTGGTGTGCCACTTCATATTCAGCCACTGCAGGAGCGTATTCTTGCAGATAGGTGTAGCCGGTACCGACGAAAATCATATTTGGGTGTGCGCGTTTAAGCTTACGCGCTGACTGAATATGCACCGCCACAGAATATAACGGATCGCTTGTTGGTGACACGCCATCACACGGGGCGAATGCCGCTGGTCGTTGCACATGCGGGCAATAGTAAGGCGAGCCGATTGTTTGATTGACCAGGCGAATGCCTAACTCCTCTAGCAAACTAATAAATTCATCCGCTTCGTCGAACGGATTATCGCGATCGTCCGACACTGACAAGCGCACACCTATTTCTAAATCAGGGCAAGCACTACGGACCGCAGCTACTATTTCGCAAAACAAACGTGTGCGGTTTTCGAAACTGCCGCCGTATGGACCAGGCCGATTGAAGGCGCTCAAGGCTTCGTGCAACAAATACCCATGGCAGCACTTAATGTCAACGAAATCAAAACCAGCGGCTTGCGCATTAGTTGCAGCGCGAGCATATAAAGCAGGGAGCTCTTGCAAATCTGCGTCACTAAGCAAACACGAGTCGTCGATTACGCCTACTCGCTCATCTAGAAAATCGTCGCGGAACATGGTGAGTGGTTCTGCCCCCGTGCTCGTTGGGCGCGCCCAGCGTCCGGAGTGAGTGAGCTGCAAGCCGACCAATGTTTCTTCGCTAGCAATGCCGCTAGCCGCTTGACCGCGACGCAACTCAGACATCAATGCCCTCATGGTGCCGAGCAAATCATTGTTGCTCCCTTGATGCAATTGATTGGGATTGGCACGACCTTCTGGGCAAACGGCATAAGCTTCGCCTCCCCAAATTAATGCTGAACCACTTAAACCAAAGTTGTACCAGCGGCGCAAAGTATCCGCGGACGGCTTGCCATCGTTGGTTGCGTCCCACCCTTCCATGGGATGCACGGCCCAGCGATTATTCAACGTGCGCCCACCTATCGCAATGGGTTGCGCCATCGCCAAACCGGTACTTGGCACATCTGTCGCGCAACAAAGATCCGGATCAATCGTTTGTAAATGCTTTTTAAAGTCAATTACGTTTTTGAATGTTGCGATTGCGGGGAAAGAGGTCATGGCGTGAGACGGCATCCGAAGCCGACGTGATTAAGAGATTGAATGTTCAGCTGGCCGGCAGTGATGGTCAGGCGCGCGAAGTTTTCACTGCCCTCGTACAAGTCAGCATGATGCTCTAGCAGTAACGCGACCTCTGACGCCGGCAAATGGTCGAGTCCGTGAAAATAATGATGGCCATTACGCTCGACGTGCTTAATACCCAAAGTAGCCATCAAGCATAAATCTTGTTGCAAGCCGCGCACGGCCAAATTAGTGAGGTCTTCACCGGACTGGAACAAATCTTCGTTGTCACAACACAGAGCGTAGTTGATCAATGCGCGAAACACTCCTTTACACGCCTTCACAGAGACCCCTTGGTATCCGAGATTAATGGCGGCCGGAAAAGACCAGGTACCGAAGTCGGCTTCATCGATGATTACGGGCGCGAATTTATTAACTTCAGACATTGCAGCATTAGCCATTGGGTCAAAAGTATTATTGCGACTTAGCGGTTGCTCAATGAACGCCAATCGGTTTATCAAACGCGCGCCGATTTCGTGCTGGCTAACCTCGCTAAGCAGCTTCGCCAAATCGGTTAGCGACTCGAACTGTTCATTGCCATCAATCGTAAAACGCGCGTCAGTCACATCGCAGTCTTCGACTACGGTGGCGATATCAAGCAGGCGCTGTACATATTCCGGGCCGGGTCCTGCTACTTTAAGTTTGAACCAACTAAAGCCGTACTCTTTAATGTCTTGTTCAAGCGAAGTGGGCAAGCCATCATCCGGATCGTCGCTGTCTTGCAAGTCTTTAGTCGCCAGCACATCTAATAAACCGACAGTATGGCGCACGTGGACCGTCGGCGATGGTTGCGCCAGCAAGTTATTCTCCACTGACCAATTTTCAAGCTGCGGATGTATTCTTCCTGGAGCGAAATCTAAACTTCCGCTTAACAGCGCTTGGTGAAAGGACTGATTTGTCAGTCGGCAAACGGCGTCAATCACTGCTCGCTCGACGATGGAAACTCCGAAGCCTCGCACTAGCAGCTCGTCGCTTTCATGCGGCAAACTTGCAACTTGTCTCTGGTAGAGTGAGCGCCATAAATCGAAGCACGACATAAAATCTAATTCTTTGGCCACCTCGAAAGCGGCTAGAGCACTATCAACAAGTTGCTGTGAATCTTGCTGCGGAGTCAAAGCGGGATCTTTCTTAAACCACTTAGGAACCAATAATTCAGACGCCGCGCCAAGTGCTCGACGCTTGTCGCTCGATTCAATTTCTACGGTGACCGTCGCGTATGGCGCAGCGGTTAAAGTATGTATTCCAAAACGAAACGGAATGCGGGTGTGGCAGTCGACAGCCGTCAACTTGGCAGAAATAACCCTAATCAGCGGTGACCGACTCATGAATTACTTTCGGCTGCTATGCATTGTTTAATCCAAAAACGGTCGAGCAGTAATAATCCGATAAATCCGCACGTGGAAAGAATATAGGCGACGAACAGATCTTGTGGGTAAGCACCAAAAATTAGCGTGCGTACGCTGAGAATCGCCATCGTTGCCCATAACGGCACGCGCCACCACACCAAAAGTTTTAAGCGCCATCGATTGGCAGATCGGACGATGTCCATGTTTTGCACACGCTGCCCATAGGCGCCAATCCCGGTGGTCACCGGCATCACTTCGGACGCCATGGTAATAAGGCAAGCGACATAAGCAATCTCGTGATGTAATGCGTAACCAAAAGCAATAATGCCAATGACGTGATGAATGATTAAATCACGACGCAGGGCAACACCGTAACGCATCTTCCCAAAAACCAGCCACAGTAAGTCGGCAACAAAATGCCCCATGCAAATCAGCATGCAGAAATGTAATTTACTTTCTAGGGCATCTCCGGCTGTATGATGGAAAATAAACGCGCTTCGCCACTGACCGAGATCGGCAAACAATCCGTAAAATCCAACAACCGACAAAATGACAGCTGCCACTCCGCGCGACAACTTCATCGCGCGGGTGTAGTTAGCTTTAGGCAAGTTGAGGAACACAACATGCAAAACGATGAAAAAAGCTACAAACTGTATGTCACTAAGGCTCATGTGTGCATTAAGATAAGGTATGCCCCCCCGCTCATCAAAGCAATTAAGTGTTTTTTACGCACTGGTGTTATGCTTTTCCGCACAAAGCCTTGGTGCACAACAGCAGGATTGGTACCAGGAAAACGCTGAGAAAGTGAATCCAACTGCTGATGGTTGGCCAAGCGAAGCGCTGCATGATGCTGCCAAAGAACAGTTTGAGCGATTGCTTAACGCTAGTTACCACGCCAATGAAATGCCTGACGCTTTATTCGCCGATGATTTTTCAGGAACGGCACTGATTGCTGAGCGCACAAAAAATTCTTACCTGCAGGAAGACATGACTGTTGTCGAAGGCATTGATCTCGATGCCAGCCCACGGCTTGGCGCCGCTGACTGGTATGCTGCCTCTACTTGTGCCGGGGATTTCTTTAACACCATCTTTAAAATCACAAGTATCGATTTAGATTCTAATGAATATTTCGGAACGTCGGTAATAGTGCACGCGGCTTTCGGGGGACTCCCGTTCTTGAATCAAATCAATCAAGAGTTTTACGCGACATGGCTCTACCCCGCAGATAAAGATAGCGCGCCACTATTGCGGAGCATCAAACTCGATAAGTACCAAGTAACTTCAACGGCAAAACCTTTATTCAGCGACGTTTCTGCGGCTGTGTTTTCTAAAGTGCCCCGTCACCGGCAAGAATTGTTGCATGGCGTAGACAAATACATCAACAAAACGGATCGCATTGTCGGTAGCAGTTTAATTGGTTCACAAGGTATGGCTCTCGGAGACGTCAACGGCGACGGGCTGGATGACATTTACTTAGCTCAACAAGGAGGCTTAGCCAATCGTTTATATATCCATCAAAAAGATGGCAGCGTCATTGAAAATGCTGCCACCGCTGGCGTTGACTTTTTAGATAACACTCGCGGAGTATTGCTCTGCGACTTCGACAACGATGGCGATCAAGATTTAGCAGTGGCGGTTGGAGCAAATATTTTAATCGCTTACAACGACGGCACCGGTATTTTCACCGAGCGCGCCGCACTGCGCATGACCGACCCAGCTGATATCTACTCAATGACAGCCGGCGACCCAGACAATGATGGCGACCTCGACATATACGCTTGCCGCTACGTACTTGGAGGAATCATGGGCGGCGTACCTGCGCCTTATCATGATGCTGACAATGGTGCTACAAACTTCTTCTGGCGTAACGACGGTAATCAGAAGTGGAATGAATCAGCCGCTGCAGTCGGTTTAGATGACAATAATCACAAATTCAGTATGGCGGCGGTATGGCATGATCTAGATGACGATGGCGATTTAGATTTATATGTTTCAAATGACTTTGGCCGCAACAACCTTTATATCAACGATGGTCAGGGCCACTTTAGCGATCAAGCAATTGCTTTAGGTGCAGATGACATTGGCGCGGCCATGGGCGTTAGCGTGTCCGATTACGATAGAGACGGTGACTCTGATATTTTAGTGACAAACATGTTCAGCTCGGCTGGACGTCGCATCGCAACCCAACCTGATCGTTTCATGAAAGGGCAAGCGCAAGATGTGCATAAGGACTATGTGCGCCATGCGCGGGGTAACACCTTGTTAGCAAATGAGGGAGGGCAGTTTGTCGATAAAACCGAGAGCTCACAGATGACTGTGGGTGGCTGGGGTTGGGGCGCAAGTTTTATTGACTTTAACAATGATGGCTATGCCGATATTTATTCGCCAAATGGTTTTATCACTAGTGAGAAGAGTAAAGATTTGTGAAGTTTTTTTTGGCGACGCGTGACGTCGCAATCTCCAGCCACTGCCAAAGACGAAGTTAGCGATGATTACAAAAACGCTTGGGCGAGCTTAATGATGTTGGTACGCAATGAGGGACTGTCATGGAGTGGACGTGAGCGCAATAGAGTTTTCTTATCGATGGGCGCCGAAAAATTTGTTGACGTGTCGGCGATTACCACCGCTGACTTTTTGGAAGATGGGCGTGCAGTAGCCAAGTCCGACTGGAACAACGATGGCGCTGTTGATTTAATCTTGCGCAATCGCAATGCCCCGCGCTTGCGCGTCTTGCAAAATAATTTACTGCATAACAATTGGCTGCAAGTTCGACTCGTTGGCAATGGCATCACTGTTAACCGCGATGGTATTGGTACTAAAGTTATTGCGACAATAGGCGACTCACAGCACATGGAGGTTTTGACCGCAGGCGATGGATACCTTAGCCAATCTTCAAAAATGCTTTACTTTGGAATGGCCGACGCGAAATCGGTCGACAAGCTCGAAGTCACTTGGCCAGATGGCAGCAAAATGTCATACAGCGATGTCGCCTGCAACCAGCAGCTAACATTCACTCA
>JAQWRF010000277.1 GCA_029243845.1 Planctomycetota bacterium
AGATAAAGATAGGCCGACTGCGCGAAGTGCTTAGCGTAGGATTCACCGGTGCTGTTCAGTTTTCGCTCGAGGCGGTTTCCTTTGTTACGATTACTTGGTTTATCGGCAAAACAGGAACAGCCGCTGTTGCCGTTCACCAAGTAGGCATTCAATTGATTCATGTCTCGATGTTAGGTGGTGCTGCTATCGCCGACGGCGGTTCGGTGCTAATTGGGAAATATGTCGGTGAGAAAAACTACATTGCTGTACGCAAAACTCTGCGCTCAACTTTAGAAATTATGACGCCCTATATGCTGCTCATTGGCGCATGCTTTGTCATTTTCCGCGAACAAATTGGTGACATGTTCATCAACAATGACGACCCTATTGAATATGCTGCTGCCATGCGCCTAAGCAGTGGTGTCCTAATCGCCGCTGCCATTTGGCAACTCGGCGACGCTTTACAAATCGCTTTCCGCTTTGCGCTGCGCGCAGCCGGTGACCACGTATGGGTGATGTGGGCCGGAATTCTATGCACATGGCTGCTTTCAATGCCCGTCGCGTGGGCAGTGGTCTTCGTTTTCAACGGCGACGTCGCTGACGTGTGGATGGCATGGAATGTAGAGATATTTGTCGGTGCAGCGGTTTTCGTTCACCGTTGGCGCTCTGGCAAGTGGGCGAAAAAACGTCTTGTAAACGACTAGAAGTTGGCGCTATCGTTGTGGCATGACAAATCCTCGCACGTCAACATCAACATGGGTCATCCGTATTTTATCGGTTGTTTTATTCTTCTTGATTGCATGGTTGTTCTCGTTTGTCATCGATGACTTAAATGACGTCGGCGCACCAAACAATCAGCAAACTCTCGAACAGTATGTCGACGTCGACCTATCTCGCGAACGTGCAAAAGCAAAAGCTGACTTAAGGATTATTAACGACAAGGTTAACACCACTAGCGAGGCTATAGACAAGCTCAAAAGCGCTGGCGCTGACTTTGAAAAGTTAAGGGGCATACAGGAATATCAAGTGGCCGAAATGACTCGTTTGGGCGCTAAGCTGCAAGACATTGAAAAAGAGTTTGCACCGCAAGACAAGAAGTATCGCGCCGCATGGGCAATACTGTGGAACGAGCATCGACTATGGGTAGCAGTCTATAAACTTGCGTTTATTATCCCGATGTTCGTCTTGGCGGCATGGTTGCGATCGCGCCGCCGCAACTCGGCAATGAAGCCAATTTTTACTTCTTTGCTAGTCGCATCTTTTTGGCACTTGGGGGTTATCGCCGGCGACCACTTCCCGGAACTTGTCTTCAAATACATTGCGATTGCTGTGGGTATAGCAATTGTGCTGGCTACATTGGTGCACTTATTACGCCGCGAATCCGAACCCCGTGATTTAGATTTGCTTAAGCTACGCCGCGAATCTTACGCCAACAATATTTGTTCATGCTGCCGCTTCCCAGTTCGCCGCAACGACAACGATAACTACACATGCCCAAGTTGCGGGACCCAACTGTTTAGCGCGTGTCATTCATGCCAAACAACGCGACATAGCCTGCTGCCATACTGTGGCAGTTGCGGCGCGGAATAAGAAATGGTGGGCCCACCAGGACTTGAACCTGGACTCGACGAATTATGAGTTCGCAGCTTTAACCAATTAAGCTATGGGCCCATCGTTTCAGTGGCATATTGTACGGTGCGCCCCCCTTATTGTTAACATGGATATATGGTTAAACCTTACCTCGCCCTAATTGCGTTAGCATTGTGCGCATGCGCCACTCAAGAAATCGATACTTCTGCGCCACGGCCAAATATTGTTATCGTATACACCGACGATCAAGGATGGCAGGACGTGGGCGTTTATGGTGCCGTAGATTTCAGCACCCCTAACCTTGATCGCCTGGCCTCCGAAGGAGTTCGCTTTACGGACTTCTATGTCTCGCAGCCCGTCTGCTCTGCATCGCGCGCTTCGTTGTTGACCGGATGTTACGCAAATCGCCTAGACATCCATGGAGCATTGAATCCCAATTCTGAAAATGGTTTGAAGCCGAGTGAGGTAACCATCGCCGAATTATGTAAGCAACGTGGCTATGCCACTGCTCATTATGGCAAGTGGCACCTCGGCAATCGTGAAGAGTTTCTGCCAACACGGCAGGGCTTTGACACATTCGAAGGTATCCCCTATTCGAATGACATGTGGCCAAAGCACCCTGAATCGCCAAAGGCTTATCCGCCACTACCGTATTTAATGGATGAGGCCATTGTACGCCACACGCCAGACCAGTCGCAGTTCACGACTGATTTTACCCATTTAACAACTAAGTTTATGCGCAAATCACATGCTGCCGGCACGCCATTTTTCGTGTACTTAGCCCACCCAATGCCGCACGTGCCACTGTATGTGTCTGACAAGTTTGCGGGTAGCAGCAAGCAGGGTTTATACGGCGATGTCATTCAAGAAATTGATTGGTCGGTTGGTGAAATAATGAAGACCCTTAATGAACTTAACATCGCTGACAGCACCTTAGTTGTTTTCTGCTCTGACAATGGTCCGTGGTTGTCTTATGGCAATCATGCCGGTGCAGTGGCTAATTTACGCGAAGGCAAGGGCACTACTTTTGAGGGCGGCATCCGGGTTCCTTTCATCGCGCGTTATCCAGAGAAGATAAAAGCAAATAGTGTGTGTAGTGAGCCGGCAATGACTATTGATGTACTGCCAACAATCGCCAATTTAATCGGTGCAGAACTGCCAGCGCATAAGATTGACGGTAAAGATATCTGGCCACTGTTATCCGGTGACGCCAGAGCCATATCGCCACATGACGCATACTTTTTTTATTACCGCACTAACGAGCTGCAAGCTATGCGTGCCGGAAAATGGAAACTTCATTTCCCGCACAACTACCGTTCGCTTGAAGATCGCGCGCCGGGTAATGACGGTACGCCATCGAAATACAACTACTCGATGCGTACCGGTGTTGAACTTTACGATTTAGAAAACGATATCAGTGAATCAACTAATATTGTCGATGACCATCCAAAAGTGCTCGCGGACCTATTAAAGCTCGCGGACAAAATGCGCGCTGATCTTGGCGATAGTTTATTAAAGCTAGACGGCCCTGGCGTTCGCTAACTCAGCAAACAAAGCTTCGTATTTTTCAGCCGCCGTGTCCCACGAGTGGACATCGGCCATGACTTGACGGCCACGCTTACCCAAATCGTGACGACGCTGTGGGTCATCGAGCAAGGCGCAAACCTCGTCGGCAAAAGCTTGGGCATCGTCAGCCAAGCAAAGCAATTCGCGTACTTGCGGATGCATTGCCTCAACGCCAGTTGAATTTGTTACCACTGGTTTTTCTACGGCCATCGATTCGAGTACTTTATTTTTAATGCCAGCGCCAAAACGCATGGGCGCTACCAGCATGGTCGCGCGTTGAATATATGTTTTTAAATCTTCGACACGACCCATTACCTCTACCCCATCAATCGTTGATAATGCTAAGACCTCAGGCGATGGGTTTGTGCCGACAATAGTGAACGTGGCCTCTGGATGAGACTTACGCACTAACGGTAAAATGTCATTTGCGAAATGAATGGCCGCATCGTAGTTCGGGAGGAAATCCATGTTGCCGAAAAGAATTAAGTTGCCCGGGATTTCTTCTATTTCAGTAACTGGCTGAAACATATCAAGATCGACGCCGTTGGGGATTAACTCGACGCGACACCCGGGCACTAACTGTTCGAGGGCTTCTTTATCAAGTGGAGAAACCACTGTTGACATCGGATAAGTATTCAATGTCGCAGTTTCATATTGCGTAAAACGTTTTAATAATTGCTTGGTGCGCAATCGCTCGCTTAGACCCAAATCAGCGC
>JAQWRF010000283.1 GCA_029243845.1 Planctomycetota bacterium
AAAACTGCTAGTACAGGTCTTGCTGGGCAAACGGCTCGTTCTGCTGCAGGTGGAGGCGGCGGTGGTTTTGCGCTTACTGAAAACCAGTCCGTACTCTGGTCTAGCTGGAAAACCGCCGGTAACTGGGCGCCTTCGTACTTCATTTATCCTGGCCCCGATCATAAAATCACGCGTCACTCCGCAGCTGTGGGCATTAATGGTATTTTTGGTTCAGAAGCAGGTATCCGGGGCGTTTCAGCAGGTGCATTGTTGCCGGGTGGAAATGGTGTTGGCATTCCATTTGGGATGGAAGATGCGACGCAAGACAGCTTCGTTACCGAAGTTATCGGTGGCACTAATGCACCTGACTACGACCCTGCCTGGACGACGGGGCCGGTTCCACCATTCAACTTCGGTCACCCGACCCAGGGCGCCGATCCAGGCGCTGGGGGGCAAGCTATTTTTGCCAATGATAACGACCTAACGAACGACTTCTACGGTACACGCCTGACGATAGACGGTATCGTTCGGCAAGGAGAGTTGCTGGCGCCATGGGCTGGCTCTGGCGGCGGAGGTAGTGGCGACTCGATGATGATTAACGTTTGGGATGCCGACGGTGACGGTAATCCCGGGAATGATGCTGTTGAAAGTTTTTATCCAGTGGTGCCTTTTGCGCGTAACCAAAGCGGCACTGGCAATGGGTGGTACTCTTACCAAAAAGGTGCCGGCGGCGGTGGCGGTGGTGGCCAATTGATAATCATGTCAATTGGTATGATTGTTATCGGCAACAATGCTGAGATTAAAGCTAACGGTGGTATTGGCTATTCAGGTGAGTCACTAATTTATACAGACCAAGGCGTTTCTGGTTCAGGCGGTGGCTCAGGTGGCCACATTATTCTTCATTCTTCTGCCGGAGTAGACTTGTCAGCGGTGTCCATTGGCTCAGCTACAAGCTCTGCACAGATAGGTAACTTGACCGATAATGGTGTGGTCCAGGCCTTTGGCGGACGTCGCGGCCAATGTGGTGGCGAATGGACTAATCCATCGAATACTGGTGGTACGGGCACTTATGCGTTCGGTCGTGGTGGCGCCGGAGCAAATGGGGTCATTCAAATTCACGTGCCGAATCCTGCAGAAGACATCATCTGGCATCCATCGGCTGCAACAGGCATTGCTGAATACCTCAATGAAGTTCCGATCCCTACCGATCGCATTGAAGAGATTTTGGCGCACGTTTCGTTTCCGCAGTCCTATGCATTGATTCCGTTTTATTCGGCTTCATCGATGGTGGCTTCAGAATGGATTGACACCGGTTTGGCAGAACTACGTTTACAAGACCCAAGCACTTACCCGGATTGGGCGAACGGCAATGCCGAATTGATGGGCTTTGCGGGTATCGACGTCACCGATGGCAAAGTTGACCGTCAAGGCAATCAGTCAAAAGTCGGCCAACTAAGCCCAATCGTTGGCGGCCCAGTAGATGTCGCAAATATTGGTCTTTATGAGATGACTATCTCTGACGCATCAAGTGTATTTTCAACCCAAACGCAATTTTTGCGCCTGCCAGAATTATTGTTGGGTTACGATATTAGGCCCAACGCCTCTGGTTCCAGCGCATTCGAAATCATCGATGTGGTTTACAATAATTCCACAGACGAAATGACGTTTAGTACGCCAAACTCAGATGGCGGCATGTCTTTTGTTGTCAATCCAGGAGGCAACTGGTCAATCGTGCCTAAGTTCTTTCGCATCGATGCTAATGGTGTTAAGAATAGACTACCGAGCAGTTCTGACATATACTTCCAGTTTCAGGGCGCTGACGAAAGTGCACCTGGCCTGAACATTCCTGGCACACCGCTACTTGGTGATAATGTTTGGACGTCAAATCTAAGCTTATTGGCTGGCGCTCGATTCTTGCGTTACCGCATTCGTTTCGATGCTGATGCTCAAAACTCAGGCATTGACCTGAGTACACCACTGACGGTTATCAGCTACATTAAGATTCCTTACGTATTCTAATTTAGTAAATGCGCGCTTTACATGCCGCGTCTATACTGGCCGCCAACCCGATATAGTTCACCGCTAATTTGGCCTAGCGTGCAATGCTTAACACACTCCATTAGTTCGGTGAACACATTGTCTTTACGCAGCGCAACTTCGCGCAATCGCGACAAGCTTTCGCCCGCGGCATCCGCTTTACGTAGATGAATGGCGGCAACCTGCTGAACTTGCGACAGCTTCTCTTCGTCCGAAGAACGAATGAGATCGACACGCACAACTTAGCCTTCAACGGAGTTCGGGTTGATGAAAGTGTTAACGCCAATAATCGGTAATTCTCCAGAATGCTTTTGCGATTCGTAGAGCATGGACTCTTCTTGAATCTTACCGCGTTGATACATGGTTTCCATTGCGCCAAGTACGCCTCCGCGATCGCTTAACCGTTCAAATTCAGAAAGAACAGCTTCCTCAACTAATTCAGTTAGCTCTTCGATGATGAACGAACCCTGTAATGGATTTTCGTTCTTCGCTTGGCCGAGTTCTTTATTGATGATCATTTGAATCGCTAGGGCACGGCGCACCGAGTCCTCTGTTGGAGTCGTAATGGCCTCGTCATAGGCATTCGTGTGCAAGCTTTGGCAGTTGTCATATATCGCATAAAGAGCTTGTAGGGTGGTGCGAATGTCGTTGAAGTCAATCTCTTGAGCATGCAACGAACGACCACTTGTCTGAATGTGGTACTTAAGTTTTTGTGAGCGCTCACTCGCGGAGTAGCAGTCGCGCAATGCAATCGACCAAATGCGCCGTGCAACGCGTCCGATGACACTGTATTCTGCATCGATGCCATTCGAGAAGAAAAACGAAAGGTTATGCGCGAAGCTATCGACGTCCATGCCGCGAGAGCGGTAGTACTCGACGAATGTGAAACCGTTTGACAAAGTAAAGGCAAGCTGCGAAATTGGATTCGCTCCTGCCTCGGCAATGTGATATCCCGAAATGGACACGGAGTAAAAATTGCGAACCTTTTCGTCAACAAAGTACTGCTGAATATCGCCCATCACTTTTAGCGCGAACTCAGTGCTAAAAATACAGGTGTTCTGCGCTTGATCTTCTTTGAGAATGTCAGCTTGAACCGTCCCGCGCACTGCTTGTAGAGTAGCGTTTTTGATTTCTGAGTATTCATCCGCATCGATGAGTTGATCGCCTGTTACACCGAGTAAGCCAAGGCCAAAGCCGTCATGCCCCTCGGGCAAATCGCCACGGTATTGTGGTTGCTCGCCCCCGCACAGCTCATTAATTTTTTTCTGTGCATCTGGCCAGCGACGCGTTTCTTTCAAACGCCGCTCGACTTGCTGGTCGATAGCGGTATTCAAAAAGAAGGCAAGCATCATCGGCGCAGGACCGTTGATGGTCATGGACACCGATGTTGACGGCGCGCATAAATCAAAGCCAGAGTACAAACGCTTGGCATCATCCAGTGAGCAAATGGACACACCGGAGTTGCCGACTTTGCCGTAGATATCCGGGCGCGAATCGGGGTCTTCGCCGTACAGCGTCACAGAATCGAATGCCGTAGACAAACGCGCAGCAGCTTGGCCACGGCTTACATAATGGAACCGACGGTTAGTGCGCTCGGCTGTTCCTTCGCCAGCAAACATGCGTCCCGGATCTTCACCAGTGCGCTTAAATGGGAATACTCCAGCGGTGTAAGGGAATTCGCCAGGGAGGTTCTCATGAGAAAACCACAAAATGAGGTCATCCCAATTGTTGGTTTTCGGCAAAGCGACTTTTGGTACGCGCAAACCAGATAAGGTC
>JAQWRF010000292.1 GCA_029243845.1 Planctomycetota bacterium
CAAGGGGCGGACGAGTCGATTGAGCTAGCAAAAGAAGAATTGGCGCAAGCTCAAGATAAGCTTGAATGGTCGGTTAAGCTAAGCGAAAAAGGATTTCTCACACGCACTGAGCTTGAGTCCGATCAACTGCAATACAACCGCATGACAATTATGTTGCAGCAGCAACAGCGCGCCAAAAATCTTCTTGAGGAGTACGATAACCCTAAACAATTAGAGTTGTTGAAGTCGGCTGTTGTTGAGGCGGATAGCGAACTTGCCCGTGTTAAATTGCAGGCGCAGGCATATATTGTAAATAAAGAAACAGCACGCATTGCGGCTCGTTCTCGCTCTAAGCTTGAAGACGAAAAGTTGTTAAAATTCGAAAGCCAGATTTCGAAAGCCAAGTTATACGCTCCCGATGATGGCATCATCGTTTATGCGCGGGCGCAGGGAAGACGCAGTGAAGAAATCATTGAAGAGGGCACCATGGTGCGCGAACGACAAGAATTGCTTTCAATCCCTAAGCGCGGTGGAATGATGGCAGAAATTAGCTTGCACGAATCAGTATTGAAGAAAGTTGCAGAAGGGCAAGAGTGTCGTGTTGTAGTAGACGCTTTACCAGGGGTGACTTTGAAGGGCCAGGTCGAGTTTGTAGCTCTTTTGCCAGATAAAGGCTCATGGTGGGCAAACCCCAATTTGAGGTTGTTTCCAACGCGTGTGTCAATTGAAGGCGATGAACAAAACGTGGCTTCTGGGATGTCGTGCTCCGTAGAAATTATCGTCGCTGAATTAGAAGATGTCGTCTATATGCCTTTGCAGTCAGCGTTCGTGCGTGATGACAAAACGGTCTGCTTCATCGATGGCGTTGCAGTCGAAGTTGAACTGGGCTTGAGTAATGAAAAATGGGTTGAAGTTGTCTCCGGTGTTAATGCTGGCGATATCGTGGCCTTAAGTCCTCCAGATGATTTCCTTAAATCTGGGTATAACTCAGAGCAAGAATAAACCATTGGTAGTCGTCGCTGAATTAGATGACGTGGCTCGTATTTATAAAATGGGAGACACCGAAGTTCGCGCCCTCGATGGCGTGAGCGTCAAGTTTTCATCCTCGGAATACTGGTCGATTATGGGGGCTTCGGGTAGTGGCAAATCAACATTGCTTAACATTTTAGGATGCATTGATACGCCGACTTCAGGTGCGTATCGCGTCGAAGGTAAAGACACTAAGTCTCTAGATGACGATAGCTTGAGTGACCTGCGGGGCTCTAGTATTGGCTTTATCTTCCAGTCGTTTAATCTTATTCCGCAGCTTAATGTGCTGGAAAATATTCTAGTGCCTACGTTTTACCGAAATGAAGAATCGGAGTTGTCGATTGCGCGGGCAGAGGAATTGGCGCGACGTGTCGGATTAGAGGAGCGCTTGCTGCACCGTCCGACGGAACTGTCTGGTGGTCAGCAACAGCGTGTGGCTATTGCCCGTGCCCTGATGAATGATCCGCAAATTATTTTGGCTGACGAGGCTACTGGTAACCTTGACTCGCATACTACGGAAGAAATTCTAGAGTTGTTTTCAGAACTGCATGATGAAGGTAAAACTATATTGCTCGTGACTCACGAGCTGGATGTCGGAAAGCGTGCGCAGAATATTTTGACGCTTAGAGACGGTAAGATTGAATCGATTACTGAGGGTAACGGTTAATGTTGAGTTCTCCTTTTTCGCGCTCGGTGCGCCTTGGTGTCAAGAGTCTTTTTCTGCATAAACTGCGTAGTCTGTTAACGACTTTCGGTGTACTCTTCGGAGTAAGCAGTGTGATTTCGATGCTTGCCATTGGCGAAGGTGCTAGTGAAGAGGCGCAAGAACAAATTCGTCAGTTAGGCAGCCAGAACGTTATTCTGCGCAGTCTTAAGCCAGAAGAAGACCCCACGAGCAGCCAAACGACTAGCGCTACAAAATATGGTTTGACCTGGCCTGACTTTGAGCGCGTTGCAGGAACATTTCCCGGTGTTGAAGGTGTAGTACCCATCAGAAATTTCACACAGGAAGTACGCTTCGAAGATAAAGTCCTGTCGAATGCTATGACTATGGGTACGACGGCCGAGTATCAGGATGTTACCGGGCGTATTCTTCATCGCGGACGCTTTCTCGGCCCGATTGACGATATCAAACGTAATAATGTGTGCGTGGTCGGTTACGAGGTTGCTCGATATTTCTTCCCCGGCAGAGAGCCACTTGGTCAAACTATTAAAATCGGTCCAGAGTACTTCGAAGTGATAGGGGTTATTCTCCCGCGCGTTCCTATCGGCGCTAGCGCTACGTCAAATGCCGCTTCCGTTACCGTCGAGATTTTTATTCCGATACAAACCGGAATCAGTTGGTTCGGTAGCATGAACGTTAAGATGAACAGTGGTAGTCGAAATATTGAAATGGTCGATCTCCACGAGGTGATAGCCTCGGTGAAAAATGCTGAAACGGTTGCGCAAGTCGCTGCTGCTAGCCGCACCATGTTGGCACGCGAGCATCCGCAGAATGACTATGAAGTGATTGTTCCGCTCGAGCTTTTAGCTCGCGCCGAAGAGACTAAGCGCATTTTTAATATTGTGCTCGGCTGCATCGCTTCTATTAGTCTACTAGTCGGCGGTATTGGCATCATGAATGTGATGCTCGCTACCGTTAACGAACGAACGCGCGAAATCGGCATTCGTCGCGCACTCGGCGCTAAACGTCATCATATTATGATGCAGTTTCTTGTCGAAACCGTGGTGCTGTCAGTGGGCGGTGGCATCCTCGGAATTGGACTCGGTGTCTTGGTACCGTACCTGGTCGAGCATTATGCCGACATGCGAACCATCGTCACGCTGCAAGCTCCTTTTCTGGCCTTCGGTATTTCCGTTACCATCGGTCTAGTGTTCGGGCTTTACCCAGCCTGGCAGGCAGCGAATTTAGATCCGGTTGAGGCACTACGCCATGAGTAATTTAAACTCTATCTCTTGTTCAACCACAAGAAGCGCAACTCACCGTTGAGGTATGGGCCAAGGTGACTGGTATTACCGGTTTCGCCTCTCCAAGCTACATACGCTTCTTGGTGCGCACGTGTCTGCCACTCTTCGTAGATCCAAACTTTGTCTGCATCTTGCTCGTTGATCCAGATAGCTGCTTCGCGGCAACCAGCGTAGGCACGCGTATCGATAAGTACCTCGTTTAAAGCCACGATGAACTCTTCACGCGTTTCTGCGTTCACGGGCATTTCAACAAGCATCTTTTCTGTCACAGCACAGCTGGCAAACAAAAGAAATGTGATCATGTAAATTTTGAAAAGTGGTTTCATCGTTCGGTAATTATAGATGACCTCAGCGGGCGGCAATAGCTTTATAGGTGCTAATCTTATTTCTAGTACTAGCGTAAATGATAGCAGAAGGAGAAATGATACCGGAGCTTTGTTGCGCGGCTTACTGCAGAACAATAGAATGTGAATATGAGTACTTTTCAAACGACCCTTGTCGCGCTCGCTTTAATCGGCGGGACATTTCTGATAATGTTCCAGCCAACAGCGCCACCATTAGCCCCGATTGCTAATCACGAATCCTCTGCGGCAGAAATCGAATTACTGCGTGAGGAGACTGCTTCTCTGCGTCGTGAATTGCAAGAGTTGAACTTGCGAGTGGGTTCGCTAGCCAGTGGTTCGATAAAGCGCGAACCCATCGATGGCTTTGTGTCACAGAATGATTTTGATGCCCTCGCTAAGAGGATAGGCGAACAGGCAACTCCAGGTTCGGTCGATAAAGAACTAGAAGTTAAAGTGGAAGAAACTTTACAGGAGATTCGCCGAAAAGAAAACGATGAGA
>JAQWRF010000309.1 GCA_029243845.1 Planctomycetota bacterium
TTGCAGGAAGAAATGGCGTCCTGAAAGAGTGGGGTTATTCGGGATAGTTCGAGTTATGGTATGTTGAGTTCTGCTCGAGCCATAATTTATTAAGTTAGGCCCTATCAAGAAATCCACACCGTTGAATGTCGTGGCGGTGGCAGATGATGCTCCAACAATCCAAACCGTCTCTCGTGGGTTGCCATTAAGGTCAATGGTGACCGTATCACCAAGGCTCGGCGCAGAGTCACTAATAGATAAACTGCCATCATGGTCAAAGCGATCCGTAAACGAAGGCAATTGGTCAAAGACCATGACGCGCTCATTGGCCTGATCTGTGACGTAGAGCTTGTCAGAAGTGAATGCTGCAGCGTTAGGCATACCGGCGAATGTGAATTCACCAACATACTCTTCGTTGACGGCATCAAAGAACACAACAGTTCCGGTCGTTAGCTCACACATCGCAAGTAGAGTCGCGTCGGCGCTGGTTGCGAGCGAGTAGCCGTTGTGGCCGTGCGCATCAATCGCGCGTATCGGGGTGCCATTGTCATCGGTGATATATAGCATGCCATCGAAGTCGATCCCTGTCATGAAAGCGCCATCGGCTGCTGGGGTTATGTCAGATGCAGAAGGGTAGGTGCCCAGATTTTCTTGTGCCACATAATTTATTTGTCTTCCGGTGCTAGCTCCGAACATTTCGTGAGCGTAAACGCCGCCTGTCGCGCCACTCCATGTTGAGTTGTACTCGGTAGTGGTGACTAGTAACTTAGAAGACTTTACTGTCATGCGCCCAATGGATTTATAGTTGGTCGCAAACCCATAACTGGGTGCCAGGGTACGCGTTGTCGCATCAATGGCATACACTTCGCCACTGCCATCTACTGTGCCAACAAAGTAATGTCCGTCATGGTAAGTAATGCCGAATGGATAGCAGCTACCGATGCCAAAAGGGTCGGGTAGTTGTAATGTAGAAAGGACACTGTTTGAACTGTCAAAGAAAGTGACGGATCCTGAGGTAGAGTTCGTTACCGCACCTTCGCCAGTTGTTGAATCGAAAGCGATGTCTTCGGGGAACAAACCAACGGCTATAGTGGCCACAACCAAATCAGTCGCAGGGTCAATGACCGCGACCACATTATTGTTGGCGGCAAAGCTGCCGGCGATCGCAACGTAGAGCAAGCCATTAGCTGCGTTGTATGACGCTCCGAATGGTTTGCTGGTGGTACTGGGGTCTCCTAGCCCAGACAAATCAATTTCGTATTTAAAGCTTTGTGCGCTCGCGCTAACACAGATAATAATCACTGCACTCAAGCAGCTCAGTAAACGTTTGTTCATTTTTCTCCTCTGGGGAAATCGCCCAGATCGACAGAGTTAAGATGTATGTGTTTGGTTTTCTGGCTTAGCTTACGCATTACAGTGGCGAACCCGCGGAGGAATTTAACCTCACTTACCCAAACACGGTCTATGGTATTGTAGCGACCTAACTATTTATTCGCTTATACTCTTTCGTGAGTTCTTCAAGAACAGTTGGGTCAGCTAGTGTCGTCAGGTCCCCGATATCTTTGCCTTCGGCTACGTCGCGAAGAAGTCGCCGCATGATTTTCCCGGACCTCGTTTTGGGCAGCTCGGGGGTGAAGTAGATGCTCTCGGGGCGAGCTAGCGCACCTATTTCTGTGGCGACGAATGCACGCAGTTCTTGTGCTAGCTCGTCAGAGGGTTGGTGGGCGCCACGAAGGATTACAAAACCAACAGGCGTTTGGCCTTTGAGGTCGTGACTCATGCCGATTACGGCGGCTTCTGCTACGGAGTCGTGGGCGACAAGTGACGATTCTATTTCCATTGTCGATAGGCGGTGTCCGGAAACGTTCATTACGTCGTCGACGCGTCCGAGCACCCAGAGGTTGCCATCTTCGTCGCGCTTGGCACCGTCACCAGCAAAGTATAAGCCCGGGAAACGTGACCAGTAAGTTTCTCGGTAGCGTTCGTTGTCACCCCAAATACCGCGTAGCATAGATGGCCACGGATGTTTGAGTGCTAAGTAGCCGCCGCCTGCACCTTCGATTTCATTACCCTCGTCATCAACGAGTACCGCTTCGACACCAGGGAATGCCTTAGTCGCTGAACCCGGTACGGCGTGGGTGATTCCGGGAAGTGGCGTAATCATGATGCCACCAGTTTCGGTTTGCCACCAGGTGTCCACAATAGGGCAGGCGTCATTGCCAATGTGATGTGAGTACCACACCCATGCTTCAGGATTGATGGGTTCGCCCACAGTGCCGAGTACGCGTATTGAAGATAAATCATGCGCAGCCGGATGCTCGTCACCCCATTTCATGAATGCGCGAATCGCCGTTGGCGCAGTGTAAAAAATACTTACTTTATACTTGTCGACTAACTCCCAGAAACGATCAAGTCCGGGATGGTTTGGCGCACCTTCGTACATCACTTGTGTCGCGCCGTTTGCCATTGGGCCGAACACGATGTAGCTGTGACCGGTAATCCAACCAATGTCGGCGGTGCACCAGTAAACATCAGACTCGGGTTTTAAATCAAAAACTAATTGCGTGGTGGCATAAGCGCCCGTTAAGTAACCGCCTGTGGTATGCACAATTCCTTTTGGCTTACCCGTGGTCCCCGATGTGTAAAGGATGAACAACACATCTTCGGCATCCATAGATTCTGGTTCGCAGTAATCACTTTGCTTGTTTATTAAATCGCACCATGCCACATCGCGTGCTGACATGCCGGCCGCACTAACGCAATTGCCGCCTCGCTCGTAAACCAAAACGTTTTCAATGGTCGGGCATTGCTCAACAGCTTCATCAACGACTGTTTTTAAATCTAAAACATTGCCGCGCCGCCAAGTGGCATCGGCGCAAATAATCAACTTCGCTTCTTGGTCGTGAATTCTGTCTTTGAGAGATGTCGCACTGAAGCCAGCGAAAACCACCGAGAAAATAGCGCCGATGCGCGAGCAAGCTAAAACAGCCATTGCTAATTCAGGAACCATCGGCATGTACAAGGTAACGCGATCTCCTTTGACAATGCCCAGTTCTTTTAAACCGTTTGCGGTTTTGCAAACGCCATCAAGCATGTCTTGGTAAGTAAGCTCGCGCGTATCACCCGGTTCTCCTTCCCAATGATAAGCAACACGATTGCCTAAGCCAGCCGTCACATGACGGTCT
>JAQWRF010000310.1 GCA_029243845.1 Planctomycetota bacterium
TTACTTTGAGAATCAAGCATTTTCTGCCATACAGCCTGTGTTTCATTACGCAATAATTGGAAGGCCTCTTCGCCTGTTGGCTCGTGCGTCGCCCGCATAGCTAGCTTAAACAAGGGTTTAGAGTCGACCTCGCTCAAATAGGCCTTAATTTCGGGCACTAATGAAGGCGACATCGACAGGCTGTCATATCCGCAGCCGACCAAGAAAAAAGCTCCCTCTGGCTGCCCTGCCATTTCGCCACAAACAGAAACCGGAGTGTTGCTTTTTCGGCAAATTTTTGCGATCGAGCGCAGCACTCTCAAATTAGCAGGATGATAAGGCTGATAAAGATTTGCGACCCATGGGTTGTCACGGTCGACCGCAAACAGATATTGGGCCAAGTCGTTCGTTCCGACCGAAACGAAATCTATCTCTTTCACGATATCAGAGAGCGCCATCGCCGCCGCCGGCACTTCAATCATCACGCCAAAACGCACGCGATGTGACTTCTCGCCCGCAATCATATTAAACATTTTCTTGGCTTCACGAATTTCCTCAACGTTAGTCACCATTGGCAGCATGATGTCGACCTCGCCATATTCACTAGCATTCAGTAAAGCTTGCAGCTGAATAAAGAAAATATCGGGCCAATGCAAGCTAAGTCGCAAACCGCGCATGCCCAAAGCTGGATTAGCCTCATCATGCAAATTCAAATAGGACAGCTGCTTGTCATTACCGACATCGAGAGTTCGGAATACCACGCGGCGCCCTTCGAATTCTTTGAGCACCTCACGATAAGTGTTTTCTTGATGCTCAACACTCGGGAAGCCGCCTGCGTCCATGTACATGAACTCGGTGCGGAACAAACCCACCCCTGCCACAGTATCCGTATTAAAAAACTTAAAGTCGCGCGGCGATTCGATATTCGCCAAAATAGGCACGCGCATGCCATCAGCCGTTTGGCAGGGATGCGTGGCGTTAGCCGCCAAACGATCTTTAAGCTGCGCACGTTGCAAAGATAATTCCTTCACATCAGCCAGGTGTTGATTGCTAGGATTTAACTCAACCTCGCCAGTGTCACCATTAACAAAACAGTTCTGCCCAGAACGCGCCAAATCATCGAAGCCATCTATGTTGGTGACAGTGGGGATGCCGAAGCTTCGCGCTAAAATCGCCGCATGTGAATACCGTCCGCCGCGAGTGGCGACGATACCGGCAATCTTTTTATGCGGATAACGCGCCACCAAAGTGGGTGTCAATTCGTCGGCCACCAAAATCATCGACGAAATACTATCGCCTTGCGCATGCTCGATGTCTTCGGCGCTCATTTCACGTAAGACCAACACCCATGGGTCAGTAAAGTCAGCTGACATGTCGCGCATGCCCGCCTGATCCATGGCAGCAAATTGTTTGCGCATGAAATCGATATAAGCTTGCACTGCCGATTCTGGAGCGTAAAGGTCATCGAACACCCAGGAACGAATACGGCTTAGCGCATCAGGATCTTCGAGCACAGCTATTTGAGTCAAGTAAATCGCAGCATCCGAGGCACCTACAATTTCAGTCGTCGACTCGCGAATCATTTGCAGTTGCTTAATGGTTGCGCAACGCGCCGTATCAAGCAGCTGCCAGGCCGCCTCGTTCTCGCCAGCGTCGATGTGGCGCAGTGGCACATTCTTCTCAGACGTCAGCGCGATAAACACCTTGCCAATGCCAAAGCCGGCAGCAATCGCAGTGCCTTGGTGCAAGCTAGATTCAGCCATCAATCTCAGCGGGTTGTGGACGCGTCCATGATCCGATTTTTTCGTTCATAGTCGCTACCAAGTCTTCAATCTTAACGCGCGCTTGACTCATGCAATCGCGATCGCGCAAAGTCACGCAGCCATCTTCGGCTGTTTCACCATCAACCGTAATGCAAAACGGTGTACCAATTTCGTCTTGACGACGGTAGCGACGGCCAATTGATTGATTTTCCTCAATAGCTGTACGGAAATGCGGGCGCAACATGGCTTCGATTTCGGCTGCCTTTTCTGGCATGCCTTCTTTCTTGACTAGCGGAAATACCGCAACTGTAACCGGGGCAATCTTTGGATGAAAACGTAAAACAACTCGCATGTTCTTTCCTTCGCCCTCTTCGTCGTACGCATCTACCAAGAATGTCATGGCGGTGCGGTCACACCCCGCTGCCGGCTCGATAACATAAGGTGTAATGTGCTCGTTATTCTCTTGATCAAACCAAGTAAGGTGCTCGCCACTGGCCTCGCTATGCTTTTTAAGATCGTAGTCGGTCCGGTTTGCCACGCCTTCGAGTTCGCTCCAGCCGAACGGAAATAAATACTCGACGTCGCAACAAGCATCTGCGTAATGCGCCAATTCGTCTTGCTCATGCTCGCGCATGCGTAATTTCTCAGCATTCACCCCGCAATCGAGGTACCATTGAAAACGCTTTTCTTGCCAGTAAGCGTACCATTTAGGCGCTTCTTCCGGACGACAGAAAAACTCCATTTCCATTTGTTCGAACTCGCGTGTACGAAAGACAAAGTTGCCCGGTGTAATTTCGTTACGGAACGACTTACCAATCTGCGCCATGCCAAACGGTAATTTTTTGCGTGATGAAGTCACCACGTTATTAAAGTTAATGAAAATACCCTGCGCCGTTTCTGGTCGTAAGTAAGCGACACTTGAACTATCGCGCATCGCGCCCACATGGGTTTCGAACATTAAATTG
>JAQWRF010000313.1 GCA_029243845.1 Planctomycetota bacterium
TCGATCATCTTATCGACCAACACATCAAACGCGTAGCCAGAATGTTCCATCAACTTCGGGAACATCGAAATGTCAGTGAAGCCCGGAATAGTATTCACTTCATTCAAGGCGAAACGTCCGGATTTACTGTTTAGTAAAAAATCGACGCGGGCGTAACCTTCAAGGCGTAACACGCGAAATGCTTTCAATGCTACGTCGCGTAATTCTTCGGCCATACGCGATGAGATGGTTTCCGAAGGAACAATGATTTTTGCATTATCATTATTGTACTTATTGTCGTGATCGTACCAACCATCAACCTCAATTTCGCCTGGCAGAGAGACCACTGGTACATCCCCATCAAGAATCGCCACTTCGTATTCTGCGCCTTCAGCCGCCGGCTCGACCAAGATGTAATCGGAAAAATCGAATGCCTTATCTATGGCTGAGGTCAACTGGTCTTTGCTTTCAACTCGAGAAATGCCAACTGAAGAGCCCTGCTGAGTTGGCTTAACATACATCGGGTATCCAAAGCGCTGCGCAATATTTGAGACGGCCTCAAGTGCATCGTCTTGCCAATCACTAATTGAGATGTCAATCCATGGCAACACTGGCAAATTAGCCGATCGCAACATGTGCTTGGTCACAGACTTATCCATGGCCATCGCTGACCCCAGGCATCCGCTGCCAACGAATGGCACATTTTGCATTTCTAGCCAACCCTGAACGCTTCCGTCTTCGCCACCTGGGCCATGAAGGACGGGAAACACGACATCTACATCAGACGGCAAATAGGGGCCACGAGCTGTGACCGTGTACTGCTCGCCATCTAGCAACGCTCGCGAATTCTTTTCGTCTAACCACTGACCATCGCGAGTGATTGCGATATGATGAATCGCGTAACGTTGCGGGTTTAAATGGGCACGCACAGCACGCGCAGAGCGTAAACTAATCTCATGCTCTTCAGAGGTACCACCGAAGAGAAGGCATAGATTAGTAAGCGGCTGTGGGGTTGTCATGTATGCAGAATAACCTATCAGCGCGCGCAATTCTAGGTTTCATTTTTCAAGAAATGTCTACTCACAAACGCATCTGGACACTGTTGATCCCTGCCTTAGCAGCGATTTTATTGTATGCCCACACCTTTAGCGCCGATTTTGTTTACGACGACCGCACTTTATTAGAGTTAAATCCAAACTTTCAAAGCCTCGAAATCATTCCGGATGCTTTCGTTACCCCTTACTGGGAACTAGTTAACGACGATGCAAATGCCGTAGGTTTTTATCGACCGCTAGCCGCGACGATGTTTACCGCAAGCTGGGTGATTAGCGATGGCAACTCACACTTTTTCCATCTAGTCTCGATTCTGCTTCATGCCGCCTGCGCGGTGGCGCTTACATTATTATGCATAGCGCTTGGCTGGAGAAGAACGATTGCCTGTGCGACCGGGTCCTTGTTTGCTATTCTTGGTTCACATGCTGAAGCAGTCGCATGGATCTCCTCGCAGCCGGACTTACTGGCAACGTTATTTGTGCTACTTGGTATGCGCTATTTTGTCGTCGAGCGTGATGTTCGTGCCCCACTCTTATTTTTCTTGGCACTGTTATGTAAAGAGTCAGCAATCGCAGTTGTTGCGCTGTGCCTCTTTTCGGTTATTCTTCAGCGCCGACGTATTTGGTGGCGCTATTTCTTAGTGATCGCCGCGTACTACGCTCTACGCGTAGTGGCCTTCGATGATTACACTGCCGGATTTGGTCGAATCAACACACATCACGGTTTAAATCCACTCGAGCAAATAGTTCTAAGCTTCAAGCTACTTGGACAGCACTTAGGGTTCATGTCAATGCCCCTAGACCATGCGCCATTCCATCCTTTGATGCTAAATCAAGGCTTGCTAGAGCCGCAAAACTTTTTTCCTGCGATTGGGGCAATTATTTCAATAGCTGTAGGTCTGATTATTTATTTGCACCGCTCTCCAGACTCGCCAAGCCTTAGGGTTGGTCTCGGAATCATGTTCATGGGCATCGCCCCCGTACTCAATACCTTTGCTTTAGGTCAATACCCTTTCGCCGAACGATTCAGTTATTTATCGAGCGCTGGTTTTGTAATTATATTGACCATTGCCCTAATACGTTTCCCATACCGTAGCGTAAGCTATGTGCTAATAACCCTGCTGGTGGTCGGCAACATTTACTCGTCGTATTCTGGCAGTAAACATTGGCGCACCGAGGCAGATTTGTTCCGCTGGTCGCAAAGAGTCGCCCCTCTGGCAATGACAGGTCACGTTGAATTTGGTCGACTAATGCTCGAAAAGTCTCAAGGGGCAGTCGACCCAGGCAAGCGCCTGGCATATGCCGAGTTGGCCACAGAATCTTTCAACCGCATCGATGCGATCGATGTCGACAAAGTCTTCTGTACTAGTATCGAGCGCTACAAGGCAAATATCGGAAAAGCCGATTCGTTATTCCTTGCCGGACAAATTGACAATGCTAAAAAAGTTTATCAGATGACCATTGATCATTACGGCAAAGCTCCCGAGGCTTTTCTTGGTTTGGGCAACTGCGCTTCGCAACAAGCCTTTGGTTACTGGAGCGAGGCCAAAAACGTAGTGGCCAAAAACCATTATTCAGCGGCCATCCATGCCTTTAATACGGCGTTGTCACAGAATTCAAATATCGATGCTGCGGTCATTGGCAAAGCTAAAGCGTTGGTGCAACTAGTCAATATCGAGGGTGTTAGCAGTCCGAATTTCCAAGAGGCGATAACCGCTAGCGAGTATGCATCACGTCTTGCGCCGCACGATTTCTCTTTACTACTAAATTTAGTCGCGCTCTACGATGCTGCTGGCGAGCGGAGCAAAGCAATCGAACCCTTGCGTGATTTTATCGGAATGTATCCGCAGCACCCCGAAATCGATATGCTGCGACAGCTACTCTTTGAGTTTACGAGTCGCTAAAGTTTCAGCCCGCTAGGTATTGGGCTGTGACTTAATCTAGATCCTTCCAATCAGACCAAGTGAAAGTGTGCTCGTTC
>JAQWRF010000325.1 GCA_029243845.1 Planctomycetota bacterium
TTACTACGCCGTCGACAAGATTATCACTATTGCAGACGCGCGCAACCTACAGCGTGCATTAGAACACCAATCGGCAAGCGAGCAACTCGCGCTCGCCGATACTTTAATCATTAACCACTGCTCTGAATTAAGCGATGAGCGCATTGGCGAAGCGCGGAAAAATGTTCGCGCGATAAACAACGATGGCAAATTATTAGTTGCCGAGGTCCCAAGCCTGCAGCTAGAAGATGTGCTCGCGAAGAGTGAAGTGCGTTTCTCGAAAACGCCAAGCGCCGAACACGTTCATCAACATTCGATTAGTACCATTTCGATTAGCTCTGATAAGGCCCTTGATGAACTGCGGGTGCAGCTATGGCTCGACACCTGCGTGCAACAACTCGGCGAAGACTTAATTCGCTACAAAGGTTTTTTAAACATCGCTGGCCTCGATTATCGGTGCCTGCTGCAGGGCGTATACGATTTATACAAAGTGACCGCCGACGAGAAATGGACGTCACCCCCACGCAACGAAATCGTTTTCATTGGCCATGATTTAGACCGAGATTTTTTCCAGCGCGGGTTCGACGCCGCGCTGGCCACTTAAGGGCGAGGCAAGCTTTCGAGAGTGCTTAGCAAGGACGCCTCAAATTGTTCGCGTTGCCAATCATTTAGCTGCACAACTTTGTTCAATTCTTCTGATGTCACTGGCAGTGCCGCAGCGATTTGCTCTAACTGGCGACGATGAATCAATCGTTCGCTCGGCAGATCTAATTCGCCAGCCGCGGCAGTACGCCACGCTTTTAGGGCATCGGTGTTATCGCGGCGGATTTGACGCGCAAGACGCTCTTCTTTGCTCACCTTCTTAACCTGCAAATCTATGGTTTGCCCTTCGACGACACCCAGTAAATTAAAAATTTTATCGCCGGCGCGCTTAGCTATTTTCCAGCCAACACCTTTGATCTCAGCAAGCTCTTTAGTTGTTCGCGGATTTACCTCGGCTATACCAATTAAACCCGGGTTGCTCATCACTTTAAACGGCGGCACGTCGCGTTTTGATGCGCTCTCTTCGCGCCACTCAAACAACGCCTTTAATTTTGCCAATTGGCTAGAGTTTAGCGTCTTTGCCCCCTTCAGTTTTAAGTAACGATCGGGGTTCGCGGTGGCGGGCATCAAGATATCGCTCATCTGGCGATCGAATTCACCATAAGCGGCGCCCATCATGTTTTTCTCTTCAAGCTCTGGTATTAACTTGCCATATACGTCGACTAAAAAATGTGTGTCGATACGCGCGTAAGCAATTTGCTTATCACTTAGCGGACGCTCGCCCCAATTAGAGCGCTGCTCATCTTTCGATAATTTAATGCCGTAATAGCTTTCAATAAGCGCGGCCAAGCCGGTTTTTTGATGGCGCAAAAAAGTCATTGCCACTTGAGTGTCGAAGATGCCTTTAACTTCAACACCCATATCTTTTTTGATTATCATCAAATCAAATTCGGCGGCGTGAAAAATTTTAATGATGTCTGGGTTAGACAGCAACGGTGACATCATTTGCATGTCGTCACCAAGCGCAAAGGGATCGATAATCCAATCTTGGCTATCGGTGCTTACCTGCATCAAGCACAAGCGCTCATGGTAAGCAAAAAATGAATTTGCTTCGGTATCAACGCCGATTATTCCGGCAGCCGTCCAGATGTCTATCGCTTGGGCTAGCGACTCGGCGTCGGTAACCATTATCGCATCAGGCCAATCGCTGGGTATTCTACTCGGCATTGACCTTAGCTTAACAAAAGGCTGATGGCTAATTTAGCGTGACCACACGTAAACTGGTGTAGTCATCGCATTTAGTGCCCAGGCTGCGTCGTGGATGTCGGCGCGATACCAGAATGAACTGGTCGGCACGGTGTCGGAAATTTGAACCGAGCCGCCACCGGTGTATCCACTTTGGCGGAAGAGCTCTACTTCGCCGCTACCAACAGTGCCGCGGTAAATCACAATTTCTGAACTAGAAGCACAATTGTAATCTACATTAATGTTCACTTGAATGTTTGGTGGAATGTTTTGCACAAATGCCGTGCCGCCCATTGGCAATGCGCGCGCGCCATTGAGAGTCTCAATGCCCAGCTCAAGGAACGGGCCATTTGAAAGGTAGCTACGGCCTGCCATCAATGCGTCGGTTAAACTCTGTGAATCTAACGTGGTCGTAACATAAGTATGAATCGTGCCAAAATCAACTGCGTTATCGTGAGTGTCAGAGCCAGAGTATGGGTAAAGCACCTTGCCTTCATTAAGGCGAGCGAGCCACCAATCACGTTGGTAAACCTGCCATTGGTTGTCACCCTCTGAGCCGTTCCAAACTTCAACCCCCCAGGTGCGATTACGTTCCTGGCCGGCAATTCCGCTCACCGAGTTAAACCCCCATGCACCTGAGTTCGGGTGGTTGATGCTAGTGAACCCGCCTTCGCCGTTTACGGCCATTGAATTCGCCTTTTGCCCAGACATCGGGTTGTCGCAAAAATCTAGGAAGCCGTCTTTGCCGCCAGCTTTGCGCGAAGTAATGTTATGTGCGCCCATGTGATGCACGTTATGCGCGCCCCATCCTAGTGAACAAAGTATGTCGGCGCTATCCGACCCACTTTGCGGCCCTTGCTCAGCCCCCGAAACCTCTGTCCCTGCCAGCATCACAAAAGAGCTGTCGGTGAGAGTATTTGATTCTGTCAATACCGCGTCAAATTCTCCGGGACTATTAATGCAATAAGAGTGCGTTGTGGAGCTGAAGAAATCCATGCCTAAGGCTTGGAACTGCGGCTTAAGATCGGCGTTTGTAAAAGAGCCTGTAATGTTGAACGATTCCGCTGCGCAAGAATCACAGCCGCCAACGGCCTCGTCACGGCAGTTATGCACGTGCAAGTCGCCGGATACCCACGAGCCTGTACCAAGGTTGGCATATGGTGGTGGCATATAAGGCAAAAGCTTGGTGATGTGATGCGTTATCGAAGTGGTGCTTGATTGTGCTCCGCCGTTCCATTGCGCAACAATTTGGACAGGCACGATGTCGCCCGGCAGTGAATTTGCACCGAACAGAGCATTAAGGTCAAGCTCGAAGCGGATGTTGCTGATTTGCGGAGATCCTGCAGCTTGCAGTTCGCGAACATTTTCAATAATGGTGCTGATCGTGCGGCCTTCGGCTTCTGGGCTAAGCGGCTCCCAATCTTCTAGCGGGATGTACTGGCGCTTACTGTGGCGATGAGCGATATCTGGGTCGACCATTTCTAAGGCCAAGTAAAGATCTGCGACAAAGCCGCTGTCGCCAGCAAGCAACTCGTCGAGGTCAACAACCGTTAGTGCCTGCCCCTCTATAGTTTGCAAGGTCAAGGACTCAAGCTCAACAGCATGGTCACCTGGGTTATAAAGCTGAACCTGCATCGGCACCACTAAGTCGGTGTTACGCACTGACTCCATTAGGCCGTATGGGTAAATAACTAGCTGTGATTCGCCGAGAGCAAGATTCTTGCTGTCGTTAGCTGTCACTTCTTGCTGAAAAGCAATGCCTGCACAAAGTGCGGCAACAAGGATAAAGGGTAAAGCGATGTTACGCATGTCTTCAAATATAGCACGAAATCAAGGATTTATCGTACAAAGTCCCAAATAGTTGGTATATTTATAGGAACGTAAGCTCGTTTT
>JAQWRF010000338.1 GCA_029243845.1 Planctomycetota bacterium
AGTAATCCATCAACCCGGAGTAGATGCCATCGAGGATGGTTACTTGGTGGTTGACTCGGGCAAAATCATTGGCGTGTTCACTGCCGATCAGCTGCCACCACTCATGCCGGTTATCGAACTCGGTGACGCGCACCTGATGCCGGGTTTGGTTGCTGCCGATTCAACAATCAGCGGCGCAAGTAACAATACTGATTTGTCGTTAGCGGCTCACCATATGGCTTTCGATAATTACGACCCATGGTTGGATTATTCGAAGGTTCTTGAGCATGGCGTGACTACGGTTTACTTGTCACCCGACCGTTCACGCTTAATAGGCGGACGCGGTGCCGTTGTAAAAACTGCAGGCGAGAAGCGCGTGGTTAATTCACGTTCGGATTTGTTGGTGAACCTAACAGACAGTGCGCTTAATCCACCTGATTACTTCCGCCCACCCATACCTCCGACAGCCGAAAATCCGTTGTTGCCAGCAGAGAGGCAAGCACCAACAACACGCCCCGGCGCTATGCGTGCATTGCGCTCAGCGATTGCTGGCGAGCCAGACTCATCGGGCTTAGCGAATCAGCGCGGTTTGCAAGAATGGAAAGCGAGTGCGCAACCTTTGCGCATTATGGCAGACAATGCCGACCAAGCGCGTGCAGCTTTACAGATTGCCGACGAATGGAATAGCCCGGTGGTGTTGCAAGGAATGGCATCCGCGTCGCTTGAAAATTATCAAGCGCTTGAAACTAGCGCCAAAATAACTTTGCTAGAAGTGCCCATGTATTCTAGCCTTAGCGGAGGCGTGTCACGCCTCGAAGATGGTTTGATTGAAGCTGTGGCCGCCAATTCGTCCGTCGCCCTTAAGGCCGGACGCAACGCTTCTTGGGTGTTGTTATTCGAAGCGGCGAGCATCGCCAGTGGTATGGGTTTAAGCGATGGTGCAGCCTTACAAGCAATCACTTCAATTCCTGCACGCGTGCTTGGTATTGAAGACCGTGTTGGCCAATTGCGCGCCGGCTTTGATGCCGACTTTTTGGTTCTTGATGGCGCGCCACTTGATCCTGCTAGCTCTGTTCGTCAAGTTTACATCGATGGCGAACGCGTCTGGAATCGTGAAAGCCTAGACGCACTCGAGACTGATGCGGTAGTTGTGCGTGCGGGCACGTTATGGACGGGTGATGGTGCTGCGCTTAGCGGCGGCGTCGAAGTTCTGATGCAGGGCGGACGCATTGTCGCTGCCGGGCATCAAGTTCCGCATCCGATGGGTGCGCGTATTATTGAGGCTGGTGATGACGCTCATATTACTCCGGGCTTTATCGATGCCAAGGGTTACGTTGGCATGACTAATGGCACTCGCTTGCCGTCCAACATAAGTATCGCGCGTCTGGCTGATTCATCATTCTATGCCCAAGCTTGGCAGTATGTTGCTCGTCAAGGGGTTACTTCGGTTGTAGTCGGTTCATCGCGTTACGAGAAATACGGCACCCGCGCCGAGGTTATTAAAACCGCTGCGCAAGGCGACAGCCAATCAGGTTTGGATGGCAACGCTGTGGTGTTCTTTGATGCGAGCACCCGTGATCATGCCAAGGCTTCCGATTTAGATTCTTTGCTGAAGAGAGGCAAGAAGTATGCCGATAGCTTTACCGCGCATGCCGAAGAGTACGCCACATGGCAAAGTGAAGACGCTTCTAAAGCGAAAACGGCGCGTCAAGAAAGTGAGCGTGAGTTACGCATACGTTTAGCGCAGAGCGTGGACGCTGGGAAGGAGATTGTCGAAGAAGAGGTCGCTGGTGAAGAAGGCGACGGCTCAGAAGAAGAGGAAGAAGAGGAAACTGAAGAAGAGGTCGCTGCTGTAGACCCAATAAACGGAATGTGGGAGGGGACTATCGAGCACGAGATGATTCCTGAGCCCGTAACTATCAATGTTTTCTTGCATCACGAAGGTAAAGATGTGACGGCTATTTTGAGTTCACCTGATGATCCTTCCGGAG
>JAQWRF010000357.1 GCA_029243845.1 Planctomycetota bacterium
CACTGGCTGTGTTGGCCAGCCCTTTGATCAAGCAAATGTTTCGCGGGTCATTGCCCTGCGCTCCGGCATCCCGCAAGAAGTGCCAGCACGAACGGTAGCGCGTAATTGCGCGAGTGGCATGGAGGCCGTCACCACCGCGGCGGCAAACATATTAGCTGGCATGGGTGATACTTATATATGCAATGGCGTCGAAGTCATGAGTAGTTACCCCCTACTGTTTGGTGAAAAGATGACAAATCTATTCACCAATCTAATGAAGGCGCGAAGTGCCGGGCAAAAGCTTGCCACGATAGCATCCTTTCGCCCCTCGTTCTTGAAGCCAAAGATCGCCTTACTTGGGGGACTAACGGACCCGACGAATGGTTTGATTATGGGCAAGACCGCCGAGAACATTGCGCGCGACTATCAACTCACTCGCGAAGAATGTGACGCATACGCATTAGAGTCTCATCGCCGTGCTCAAGTCGCCCGCGACAACTCACGTTTTGCAAAAGAAATCGTTCCCGTCGTCGCACTAGGCACGCGCAAAGGAAAATCATCGATACGCCATGACGATGGCATCCGCGACGACATGCCTATTGAAAAGTTAACCAAGATGAAGCCTTACTTCGAGAAGCCAGATGGCATCGTCACCATTGGCAATGCCTGCGGCATCACCGATGCGGCTGTTTCGTTATTAATAACCACCGCCGAGCGGGCTGAATCACTAGGTTTAAAGCCTTTGGCTGGCATTCGCAGTTTCGCCTGGGAGGGCATGGATCCATCCCGTATGGGTTTGGGACCAGTTTACTCAAGCACTACTGCTTTAAAGAAAGCCAAACTCAACTTGAGCGACATGGATGTCATCGAGCTCAATGAGGCCTTCGCCGCGCAAGTATTAGGCTGCGTTCGTGCCTTTGAGAAACAAGGTATGGGCGAGGTAAACATGGACACTTTAAATCCGAATGGTGGAGCGATTGCTCTTGGCCATCCGGTCGGTGCAACTGGAGCGCGACTGTTATTGACACTCGCGCATCAATTAATCGAAAGCGATAAACAATTTGGCTTGGCGACACTTTGCATTGGTGGCGGACAAGGCGGCTCGGTAATTCTTGAACGCATTTAGAACTATGACTGAACTACTTAACGGATTTCCTAAACCTGCAAACTGCCCTGAACCTGGCGCGTGCATTCGTGTTGAACGTCCCGAAGATGGGCTAGCAATTGTTATCTTAGACCCACCCCACCGCAGCCTGGCAGTGCTTGATGCACCGCTACTCTATGACTTAGATAAAATAGTTCAAGAGTTAGAAAACGACAGCTCGCTAAAAGCAGTGGTTTTCTCCGGACGTGTTCCGACTCAATTCGCTGCTGGCGCTGACATCGATGGCATCTCTGGTATCACCGATAAATCTGAAGCGCATAGCGTCGTTAACTTCGTGCATGGCATCTTCAGCCGCATCGAAAGCTTGAAAGCAACAACAGTGGCCGCCGTGGGTGGCGCAGTCCCAGGTGGCGCTTACGAATTGTCGCTGTCATGCGATTACATCATCGCTCTAAACGACCCAAAAACGCGTATTGGACTGCCCGAAACGCAACTGGGCATCATCCCAGGCTGGGGAGGATCGCATCG
>JAQWRF010000374.1 GCA_029243845.1 Planctomycetota bacterium
AAAAGATTTTGGTCTTGATAATGGATGTCTATGTAGCGGCGACTGTTGTCATATACCGCCAAAAACATATCGAGATCGCCATCACCATCGGCATCAGCAAACTGCATTTCATTATTAAAATAACCGCGTGGTTGCACATGACTTATTTGATGCGCAGACTGCGACAGGCAGAGTAATATTAAGGAGTAAAACATCGTTTAGTATAGAATTATTCTTCTTCGAGAATCAACGCGCCAGTACGCCAACCGAAAAAACCTAGTATCGAATACTTTTGCTCGTTTCGGTCTCGTTCGTAGCTAAATAAATCGACTAGTACCAAGTTGCCGCAAGTAAACACGCCCTTATCTTGGCCAGGATAACGTTTGTAATAGAACAAGGGCCATAAGCCCACTTCCGTCAAGAATGTCTCCGGCTGCCATGACTCGCATGTCACTTTTATTTGCGCGCCGTCGTTTTTTGCAACTGTCATCGTTACGCTTTCTCCTGGTTTTAAACCACGGATACGCCTAACTAGCTCAAAGGATGAACCCGGATCACGGCCCTGAAAGGACTGCACCACATCGCCGACTACGACGCCGGCACTTAGCAGCGGACTTAAATCGTCGAGTTCCACAATTTGAGGCATACCTTCCAAGGTATTGGAGAATGCAACTCGCAACAACCCTCGTTCAATAAAATATTTTGAACGCAGCTGGCTGGTGGCTTTCATCGCAAGTTCGACATCGGCAATCAACACTTCGGTACCACGCTGGATCTCTAACGGAACAGTGCGTGAATGCCGTTCGCTTGCAAGCAACGATGTCAGACGTTGCGGATCGTCTGTGGGATGGCCGTCGTAACTGAGCAATATATCTCCGATGCGCAGCCCCGCTATGCCAGCAGGAGAGTCATCGCCGACATCCTTAATCAAAACACCTGGCTGCACATCTAGTGAAAAAGCATCGTCGGATTGCAGTAATGAAGTCTCAACCCCGAGAAAAGCCGTTTCAGCGCTCTCGATAGTTTCGGCGACATCAATTCCGTAGAAGGATGGCGGTAAATCTGCAGGCTGCACCGTGTAGGAGCAGCTAACAAGCAACAAGGAAAAAAGGAGGAAACGCATTACAAAGATTTCCTACGGAAGAAAAGAACAGAGAGGATTACTGACAAAGCCAAGTATGGCAAAGGACTAAACCAGCCGATGTTAGCCATCTCTTCGTAGCCTTGCGAGAAAGCTGTGCTGTCCCCGGCAGAGAAAATAGCCACCTCATTCAGGAATGAGTCAGCGCCAAAAGCCGGCAAGAAATCGGCAAAATAATATGGCATTTGGTCTTTGAAGTCGGAATAGAACATTGTTGGCGAAATAATCAAAATGAAGCTCGCGCCGACCGCTAACACTGAACGTTTAAAGATTGCGCCGCAAGTAGATGCAATCACCCCGAGAGTGATTAATGGCAACACCGCATGCCGCATCGCTTTGAACAAGGCGGTATCTATCCCGACCTCAGAGATACTAAACAGCACTTCCTGGCCGTCCATTATGTCGCCGGCATCGAACAATATCGCTGACATTAGTGCCGAACCAATCAAAGCACATGCATATAAAGTCAGTGGCAAAATAAGAGCTACTACAGAGCGCGCTAAGATGAATGAAG
>JAQWRF010000381.1 GCA_029243845.1 Planctomycetota bacterium
AGTGGAATACAAAGATCCTAAGGGTGCTTTTTCAATTGCGCACGAGTTTCCAGATGGCACTCCGGATAAGCGCCGCATCATATTGATAGGTGGCGGAACTGGTGTTGCACCCTTTATGTCTGCGGCAGCAAGCATGTTCGAGCATAAAACGGATCGTCAGATTATTCTGTGTCATGGCGTGAGCTACATCAACGAACTCGGATACCGCGATGAGCTGTTAGCCCTTGAAAAGGAAGAAGGCTACGACTTTAAATATTTAGCGTCAGTAAGTCGTCCGGATGAAGAAGCTAATGCGGGCTGGGATGGTCTAACTGGACGTGTTGAGTCCATTATTCAACCTGGCGAAGATGGATGGTCGGCTGCTGAGCGTGCTGCTGGCGAGAAGTTTACACCTGAGAACACTTGCTTCTATATTTGTGGCTTCGGTGGCACCGTTGATAGTGTTAAAGAGGCAGTGCAAGCAGATGGTTTCGTAACGAAGAAAGAAGCGCGTGAAGACGGTAGCTTTGATATTCGTTTCGAATCTTATGGATAGATTACTTTAAGGTAAAATCGGCAATTTAAACGTAAAGGCACCTATGCCAAATTGATTCTTTATCCATGGGCCAGCGCCAATGTTGCCAAGAAAACTTATATGCGTTGCTAAAGTTGGACCTGACAGTTGCAAAGTAATTTTGCCTAGTGTCGCGGTTGCGCTAGAAACTGTTTCTGCGCCACCCCCTACCAAATAGAATCGCCCTTCGATATTCTGATCTAAAAACAAGGCCTGACTCTGGTCGCGGAATATCAAATCTATAGAATCGTGAGCAGGTGAAGAAAATGTAGCAGACGCAACTCGAGGTGGATATCCACTAGAAGGGAAAGGCGCGTCATAAAGAACACGCGCTATTGCTGCCGCTGCCCAAGTACCCATTGTTTTATAACCTTGGTAAAAGAAATGGCAGCCATCATGCTCGTCAATACCGGTGGTAGGGATAGCTGTTATGTCATCATACAAATCGGGCATCCGCCGCTGTAAATCACGAATGTCTAGGTCTCCACTGACCCCGCACCCATTTCTTATTTGGAAAATGAAAACATTATTGGCCTCAGGATAGTCTTCTGCCCAGGCACTGCGCATGATATTCCAATCTGCAAGATAGATTGCTGGGTCTCCCTGGCCATCGCTCTCGCCTTGATGCCAAATAATTGCACGAGCTTTCGAGGCCAATCCAGATTTGTTAGCTCTGTATAGCAAACGGCCATAGATTGTGTTGAGGTTCTCTGGGTCAAGATTGTCTCTCAAATGCGATGCGATTATCGTGCCACCAACCGCGCCGTTAATAACTGCGATAGGCATCTGTAAGTAATCCATCAAGCGATTGGCGCATCGAAGGGCCCAAGCCCCGACGCAGCCAGAAGAGTAGGCCCCAATGCCATCAGCGACATGCCACTCTGCATCAACAGGTACATCTGCTGCATTTACAGAAGCGGTGCCATATGAACGAATCCAGTTCGATTGTGACTCAT
>JAQWRF010000383.1 GCA_029243845.1 Planctomycetota bacterium
CGCGTTATAGATGCAGTCGACGATAACGAGAACGAACCTGGGTTGTCACGATAATCTTCAAGGGTTTCATAAACCACCTCAAGATTAGGATCTATACCAAGGTTTAGTATCGTGCTATCGTTTTGACGTAGCAACGGGAAACTCGATTCGCCAAGATAGTCTGGTCCCATGAACATTTTGGCTGTTCCTGCCAATAACACGCTGTCTCCGGTGTGAGTCACCTCGGCGCGAAGATAAGCGTTATCCGATTGTGAAGGAACTATGTAACGCTCGGGCTCTACCTCTAACGGTATTGTGCGAATAGAGAAGCGGTGTGCTTCGCCGTTCATTGCCACATCGAGCCTACCTGGCATAATAAATTGCGTGGTAATGCCGTAATCAACGGCTTCAGCACTTGGCGCCCACGCACGAGAGCTCGGCGCGGGTGGACTACCTCCGCCACCACGTCCACCGAATTTGCCACCAGCACCACCGGCAAGACCAGCAAAACCAACAACTTCTGATTCTTCGATGACGGGCTCCTCCATCTCGCTGACTATTAGCGACGGGACTTCAGGTGGATCTAGCCCAATTTGTGGCATTGAAGTGCTAAGCACTAAGCGGACACCCTGCCAATCTTCGCCGCTGCGTTGATTAACTTGCCCCATTGACTTAACACTAACACCCGTCATGTCTGGCGAGATTCTCACGTCATACGACGGTTGCCAACTTGCGCCTGACACAAGGTAAGTTAAGCGTATTTGTGCCGCCTCAGTTCTCTGCGCGAAACAATTGATTCTCAGTTCACGCGTTTTTTCATTTGAATCACTACGCACACCATTTATTTGGATCGCAATGTCTTTCATTTTCTGTTCTACAGAAGCGATAGCTGCATCATTGCGCTGCAACTCGCCATTAAACTTAGTCATCTGGGCACGCAAAAATTCTAAACTTTCGGAGACACCGCCCGGCAGCCCCCACTGGGAAGTTGCTGACTCGTTTTCGTAATCGGCCATGTTACGCAAAGCCTGAATCTGAAGTTCAATACCTGTCTTTTTAGCGTTAAGCACAATTAGCTGCTGCTGTAATTCATCAAGCTGCTGCTGCATAGCATCTGTCTTCGCAGAGTTAGCGACCGCGGCAACTCGCGAACGCATTTCAAGGCCTTGCACTGCAAGCGCATCACCTACCAACTGAGTTTGAAATGAGTTGGGCTGCGCGGATTGTGGCAGGGGTCCAAGGGCAATAACAAAGTCGCTTCCGACTTGCTGAGAGGGGACGTCAACCAAGCGCTCTATTAAAGCGAAGCCTGGATACACCGTGACGCGATCTATCTTGGATTCTAAATGCAGAATGTCTTGTTGAGCGTTAAGGTCAGCACCGAGCAACAACAACGAACTTAGACAAAGTAGTTTATGTAAATTCATGGCATTGTTATTCTATAAAAACTAATGCCTGAAGTATCCCCTAAATCGCAAGAGATAACCGTTGTCAACATTATTGGCGCAGGTTTGGCCGGCTCGGAAGCCGCCCTGCAATTAGCGGCAGACGGCATTAGAGTGCGCCTATACGAAATGCGTCCACAGAAGCCCACAGCAGCGCATGAAAGTGGTAATTGTGCTGAGTTGGTTTGCTCTAATTCTTTGGGCTCAAAGTTGCCCGACCGTGCAGGCGGCGTATTGCAAGCTGAGTTACGCAGTTTGGGCTGCAAACTACTGCCTTTTGCCGAGCAATGTGCGGTACCTGCAGGTGGCGCTCTGGCCGTCGACCGCCAGCAATTTAGCGCAGTGGTTACAGCAGCGATTGAGGCCGAGCCGTTAATCGAATTGTGCCGTGAAGAGGTCCGCACCATTCCGAGTGATGGTTTTACGATTGTGGCCTCTGGGCCGCTTACATCAGACGCATTAGCTGACGACATCCAAAGGCTTAGCGGTAACGACAATTTAGCCTTCTTTGATGCCATTGCGCCGGTGGTAGTTGCCGAAAGCCTAAACACCGAGGTGATCTTCGCTGCGGCGCGTTACGACAATGGCGACGCCGATTACCTCAACATTCCCCTCGACAAAGAACAGTACTATGCGTTTGTCGACGAGCTACTGGCTGCCGAAAAGCACGCGCCGAAAGATTTCGAGGCCAAAGACCCTAAGGCGAAACAATTTTTCGAACGTTGTTTACCAGTAGAAATAATCGCTGCACGCGGACGTGATTCATTACGTTTTGGTCCTATGCGTCCTGTGGGGCTTGACGACCCACGCACTGGGCATTGGGCTTATGGCATCATCCAATTACGAAAAGAAAACTTGCAAGGCAGTTTGTATAACCTCGTCGGTTTTCAGACGAATCTAACTTATGGCGAACAAGAGCGTGTGTTACGCACCCTACCTGGCATGGAAAACGTCGAGTTCGCGCGTCTAGGCTCTATGCATCGCAATACCT
>JAQWRF010000018.1 GCA_029243845.1 Planctomycetota bacterium
TGGTGAAATCGGCTTCGTCGATGTAAAAGAAATCTTCGTTTACAATACCGATGCGATCGGCTAATGATTCGGCAGTGGCATGCGCCAAGCGAATCGAGTCGAACGGATTGAAGTCGGGTGGGTTGAAGGCACTATCTAAGAACAACGCACCGTCTTGCAGATCACTAAAAGTTTCGATACGGATGCCTCGCGGTGTGATCCAGTGCCAAACGGTTGGGTATAAGGCGCCTTTTTTGCCAAGTGCTTTGTATTCACTTAATTGCACGACATACTCTCCTAAAGAAACTTCGGACGGTAAATTGTTGTCGTTTAGCGAAACACTTAATTGTTGATCGTCTTCGCTTCTAGGCATATTCAATATGTGCCATCGCATTTTTGTTTCAATCTCAAAGACATCGGCTGACTCTAGATCTTCTTTGAAGGCGGCGCCTGGCGTTTTCTGCCAACATCCCTTTCCGGCATCGAAGAGGAAGATGTTTTTTGCACCGACAATGCCGATTTTAAATCTCATGCGACCTTCACTGCCGAGCCATAACTCTCCTTGTTGCGTCACATCGCCATCTTCTAAGCGAAAAACTATTTGGCCAGTCATACGGAAGTGCTTGGAAGGCGAGACCATCTCGCTAGAACTCGTGTTAGGCCCTTCGATAATAGGCGATTCTTGTTTGGCACATGCCGCAGCAAGTAAAAAACATAGAAGGGCGCGAACTAACATTTAGTCTGAGGCCGGCAGCCAGCTTTCAGGGTCTGGGCCAAGGTCGCGGCCATGAATACGGCTTAGAGAGGCGCGCGCAGTGCCGGCGGTTAATTTGTCGGGGTCACTCAGAGCAGATACCAGAGTCGCTGTCGAGCTGTTAGCGCCAATACGTCCAAGGGCCCAGGCGGCGGCAACTCTTACGTCAGGCGCGGCATCGGCTAACAAAGCATTGGTGATTACACCAAGGCAATGGTTAGCAGAGAACAAGCCCAACGCCAGAATAGATTGGGCGCGAACCGAAGGGCTTGGGTTTTCTACGAGGCTAAGTAGTAACGAGCTAGCCAATCCGCTATCGTCGTTCATATCGGTTGAGCCAAGTTGGAACAAACAAAAAGCCGCGTTTGATGCAACTTCAATATTCGAGCCAAGTCGCGCTACAGCATCGGCGATTGGAGCCATCGCAGTATTTGGCGAAGACAGTATGCCAAGCCCTAGTAAAGTTTTTGCGACGACTACTGCGTCGTCGCTGCCTAAGTTGTTGTGAAGAATCGGCAGCACACTCTCGTCGCCACTAAAGCCAAGAGCCGCACTTGCAATTCCTTGGAAACGTACTTTCCCGCTGATGGCTTGGTTTTCTATTTCGTCGCGATAGCGCGTTACGAATAAGCCAATGGCATTTGCTGAGATCTGCACGATCTCCTGATTGTCAATGGTACGTTGACGCGCCATTGCCTGGCCCCATGCAACTATTTGGCGGTCACATTCGGCAATAATTTGGCCGGCAGATAAGGCGCCATCGTCTTCGCGAGAGGATTCGTTAGCGGCAGGGGTTACTGTAGGTTTATTCGAAGTGTTCTTCAGGGCTTCGAAACCAGGAAGCACGGGTCCGACGGTAGGCTCGCTTGAGCACGAGCCGCTGAAGGCCGCCGCGCAAGCAACTAAACTTAGGGTGAGGTTGAATCTCATAGTTTCACGTACAATAACAGACCCGCAAGGTGATAAACATCTTCCTTCTAAATTGGAACTTCTCGAAACAATGGCCTTTGAGGGCCACGAACAAATTCTGGCAGTGCAAGACGCACCGTCAGGGCTAAGGGCATGGATTGCTATCCACGCGCTTGATCCACAGCCGGCTTTTGGGGGCATTAGAATCCTAGATTACCGCAGCGAGCGCGATGCTTTGTTTGACGCTTTGCGATTGTCGCGCATTATGACTTATAAATGCGCGTTGGCAGGGGTGCAGGGCAGTGGCGCGAAAACGGTGGTCATCGCGAATAGCATCAACGATAGAGCTGCTGCCATACGCGTTCTCGGCCGGCATATTGAAGGTTTAGGCGGCATTTATCGAGCAGGCCCTGATGCCGGATTTACTAGCGAAGATCAACAAGTGCTGATGGAAGAAACGCAATACATCGCTCATTTTGGCGTTGATGGCCGCATGCAATCTGCTGGCGATGCCACCGCGGAAGGGGCGATGCATGGCATTTTGCGTGCTCTGGAATTACGTAGCGAATTGCCGGTAGAAGAAACCACAGTAGCCATTCAGGGCTTAGGTGCCGTTGGGGTTTCGCTAGCCAAACGCTTTATTGAATTAGGCGCGCGTGTTATTGGCGCTGATGCTGATTCGAGCAAGATCGCTCTCGCGCAAAATCTTGGTGTTACTATTGTGCCGCCGTCGAAAATATTGTCTACCAGTTGCGACGTGTTAGTGCCGTGCGCGATGGGCGGCACCATCCATGACGTGTCGATTCCGAGGATTCAAGCAAGCATTGTCGCTGGCGTAGCCAACAACACTCTTGGTCACGATTCACAGGCCGCTTTGTTAAAGGAAAATAACATTACGTTCTTGCCTGACTTCGCACTAAACGCCGGCGCTTTGATTGAGGGCAGCCATAATCTTCACACTAACGAGAATAGTTGCCCGAAAAAGCTTGCAGAGATTGGCGAAACGATTGCAAACATTCTTCAGCGCAGTGACGACGATAAACTTTCAACAATCGAGGCTGCTTTTGTCTTAGCTTCTGAAAAGGTCATCGCTACTAAGAATCATTAAACTCTTCAAGCCAAATCATTTGAATGGCTTCGAGTACTTTTTCGTTGCATTTGTCGCGTTCGCCGATGAACCCCGGTAGTGACAAAATGCGTTCGATTAAATCGGTGAAGCGAATTTGCAAGGGATTGTAGTCGGGGTCACCCTCATACAACTCAATAGCGATGTCGTCGACGTTGTTCCAGTTCAGTTGCATTAATGCACCTCTTTAACTTTGTTGCGGTTCCATGCAGGGATTTCAATAATTACGTCACAACTGCCGTTCGCCACTGCTTGGCAAGCGAGACGGCTAGTGAGCGTGAGTCCCGGCGCGTTGTCGAGCATGTCTTCCTCCTCCTCCTCTGCCGGCTCGAATCCACTTTCGTCGCTGCGGATAATGATATGGCAAGTTGAACAAGCATTGACGCCACCACAGGCGTGGTCAATGTCGATGTGATGTATATCGGCAAGGTGCAAAACGCTGCCATTCTCGCCATCATGGGCCTCGCCCAGGTTATCGGTGTCGACATCAACCGTTTTGTTGTCGGGTAAAAAAGTAATGCGATAGGTACTCATGAACTTAGGTCACTCACTTTTTGATTTTTAACAGCGTTATTGGCGACGTCGTTCATTAAAGACTCCGCCAAAGCTATGGAAGCATCTTCAAGAACGTCGATGCAGTTTTTGATTTGTTTGGCTTCGGTTGAGCCTTCTATGTT
>JAQWRF010000024.1 GCA_029243845.1 Planctomycetota bacterium
TACGATGTCACCGCGTCCTAAAACAAAATCTAAACCTCAACTCGATTTCGGCAACGCCTGGGAATACTCTCCGGCGCCAGAGTCGACTCCAATTGAAATCGCTAGTAAATACAAGCTGTTTATCAATGGCAAATTTGTTGCCGCAAAATCGCGTCAATCTTTTGATTCGATAAATCCTGCGACAGATGAAGTGCTAGCGAAAGTATCGCAAGCCAATGCCGCTGATGTCGATGATGCGGTAAATGCTGCACGTAAAGCACTGCCAGCCTGGAAGAAACTACCGGCTAGCGAGCGCGCAAAATATCTTTTTAGAATCGCCCGCCGCTTGCAGGAGCGCGCCCGTGAATTCTCAATCCTTGAAACGATGGACGGTGGTAAGCCCATCAAAGAGTCGCGTGATTTTGATATCCCTGAAGCCGCGAAGCATTTCTTTTACTACGCTGGATGGGCCGATAAACTTGAATACGCTTCTCCAGGTCAAGTAGGTAAGCCAGTTGGGGTTTGTGGGCAAATCATCCCATGGAATTTCCCATTACTGATGGCCGCATGGAAAATAGCTCCCGCACTTGCTTGTGGGAACACGGTGGTTTTAAAGCCCGCCGAAACGACTTCGCTGACGGCTTTACGCTTAGCTGAGATTTTCCAAGAAGTCGGTCTACCTGATGGAGTCGTCAACATCATTACTGGTGACGGCCGCGCGGGTGCAGCACTTGCCGAGCATAAAGGCATTAACAAACTTGCCTTCACCGGTTCAACGGCAGTCGGTAAACAATTAGCGAAGGTTACGGCTGGCACCGGTAAAAAGCTAAGCCTTGAGCTTGGCGGTAAATCGGCAAACATTATTTTTGCCGACGCCTCCATCGATCAAGCCGTCGAAGGCATCATCAGCGCCATTTACTTTAATCAAGGTCATGTCTGTTGCGCCGGCTCACGTTTGTTCGTTCAAGAATCTGTTTACGAAGAAGTTCTCGAGAAACTAGAAATCCGTCTGCGCAGTTTGCGTATCGGCGATCCGCTGGATAAAAACACCGACATCGGTGCCGTTAATTCTCCTGAACAATTAAAAACGATTAACGCCTACATTGCGCAAGCTAAAAAAGAGGGTGCCAAGTGCCATCAGTTAAAGCGCAAGCTGCCGTCCAAAGGTAATTGGTGCGTACCTACTTGGTTTAGCGGAGTACAACCTGCTCACACCATCGCGCGCGAAGAGGTTTTCGGACCGGTGTTAGCGGTAATGAGTTTCCGAACTCCTGAAGAGGCGATTCAACGCGCCAACAATTCGGCTTACGGTTTAGCGGCCGGTGTCTGGACGGACAAGGGTGGCAAAATCCTTGAGATTGCTTCTAAATTAGAAGCCGGAGTGGTGTGGTGCAATACCTACAACCAATTCGATGCCTCGTCGCCATTTGGCGGCTACAAAGAATCTGGTTTCGGTCGCGAAGGCGGACGCCAGGGCTTGCTTGAATACTTAGATTTCGGAGGTGCACGATGAGTAACGATCGCTTAGCAGTATTAAAAACTTATAAACTTTTCATCGGCGGTTC
>JAQWRF010000041.1 GCA_029243845.1 Planctomycetota bacterium
GATAAATGGAACCAACGGCCGTCGACATCGAATTCGGTAGGATCGATGCGCACAGTGATGCACTCGTCAAGCGCGTCGATGTCGAAGAAATCTTCGCCATGAGTTCCGTAGCAACGCACGAGCAACTCGCCCTGTTCGAAACTGGCAGTGATGCGATTACGGTCGGTGTAATCCGATGTGTAATCAAACAAAGTCGAATCCGCCAAAGAGTTAGCAAAAAACCATCCCTGAATGTGCAGCGGATCGTTGTTGCTGGTCAAGCCGTCACCGACTCCCCAGTCGCCAGTAGTCGTAAACAAGGGACCACGCGAGTCGAACTCGTAACCCAGCGGTGACTCGGTGTAATCAAAGTGATCCATTACACCCCTGCCACCATACGGAGCACTATCGGCATCGCGCGCCGGAGTTGGAATAATTGCGGAGAGCTCTGGCTCGGCCTCGGGTGAGGTGCGCGCCAAATCTTGAATAGTTCCAAAGCGCTTAGAAATGGACGGCGTCGGGTCGGAGAACTGTGTAGCGTAAGACCCTAAATCACTAGGCAAGGTACTGACACCGTGCATGCCGCGCTGCCACGATGCAAAATCTTCGAAACGCAATTGGTTGTGAGCGATTTCAAGTAACTGCCCCGGAGGTGCGACTTGCAAAACCTGTTCAGCCGAGGAGCGCGCCAAAGTGCGTCCAATACGCGAACGCACTGCTGCGTTTACCCGCTGTTCAAAGACTAAACCCGCACGGTACCCATAGCCTGTGGTCGACTGACGCAACCAAGCGTGGTTAGGGTCGACGCCGTTTAAGTAAACAGCCCAGCTATCAACATCGGTGATAGCTCCATCGATAGCCAATGGGTGTAGCACTCGCTGCCACAAGTCATCCGGGCCTTTCAATGGGCGCTGCTGAAGGACTCGCTGCGTAATACGTGTTGCCTCGGCCGGTGTCACCCAGTCGCGATTACGATTACCGGTATAGCGAAACGACGAAGTCACGCCCATAGTTCGAAACTGCAAACCAGTGAACAAAGCATTCAATACCTCGGGACGGCAACCATTAATGTCAATGGGCTCGCGTGATCTCGGCATTACCCGAGTATCGAAAGCGGTGAAGCCTTCCGGCACAGGACTTGCCAATTGCATGTTGCCTCCGCCACTGGCCATGACCAGTGATTCGAAGGAATCGCCGTAGTGGTTTTCCAGGCGCACTACGGTACCGGCGTTAACCATGTAAGGACTATCAATGGAAATAACATCGGGTTGCTCAATATCTATTTCGCGGTTCATGAATGATGCCGGTTGCCACCATGCAGCGCCGTAAACTCCGCTATTCAGGCAAGTGAGTTCTTGCAAATAATCACGATCGGCTTGCGGCAATAAATTGTCAGGATTACCGAAATCAAACTCGAGCGCATCGGCATAAAACTCAGGCGGAGCAAAGCCGTTAACTCCGATATTCGACAAGGATATGGATTGCACTCGCGGGTCCGTCACAAAACGTCCTTCGCGGAAACGAGTAGTATCGACATCGTCGGGCGGTTCGAGAGCGCCCTCTACCTTCAAAAAGGTATTGACATTCTTGTCACCATACACAACCCAGGCACCTGATATCAACAACATGCCGCTGTCGGGGAATCCCGTCGTTGAAGTAACCGGCAGTTGCGTTTCAGCGTGACTGACGTCAGCAGTCAAGAAACACGGGTGCACCACGTTTTGCAGAAGCATTGTTGGCGCAGTCGCCAAAGAAATTTTTGACTGCATGTTTTCAATCTCTACGCCCCAAGATTCGCGCGTCCGACTA
>JAQWRF010000054.1 GCA_029243845.1 Planctomycetota bacterium
CCTTCGAAGGGATTGTTTTGTAAATCTTCGAGGTTGTCGCACAGGTCAGAATTGACTTCGATAACTTCGCCAACAACGGGGCAGTTGAGATCAGACACAGCCTTTACAGACTCGACTTCACCGAATGCTTCTCCAGCAATAAAAGTGGCACCAGCTTCTGGCAGGTCAAGGTAAACAAGTTCACCAAGCTGCTCGACAGCAAAGTCGGAAATGCCAACAGTTACGATGTTGCCATCAATTTTAGCCCACTCGTGTGAGTCTAGGTAAGAACGATCGTTAGGACGCATAGTATTAATTAGTCGCGAGAGCGATGGGGAACAAAAGGCAAGTCGACACAAGTGGCCGCATGAGGTTTGCCTCGGAAATCGATGCTGAAATCACCATCGACGTTTTTAGGGACATAAGCCGTAGCGATAGGCTTGCCAAGCACTACGGACATTGCACCACTACAAATGGTGCCTACAATTTCTCCGTCACAAAGTACGTTATAGCCTTCACGCGGAATGCGCTTCTCGCATGTGAAGCCAATAAGATATTTGTCTGGCTCTGGCAGAGCGCGAAGAGCATCGCCACCGATGAAGTCGCGAGTTTTCCATCCGCGTACACCGAAGCGTAAGCCGGCATCAAACGGAGTGATGTTTTCATGGATTTCGTGGCCATAAAGAGGTAATGCTGCTTCGAGGCGTAAAATGTCGCGTGAACCAAGGCCAACCGGTGTGACGTCGAGGCTCATAAGCGACATCCATAGTGGCACTATTTGCTCAGCGCTTGGAAACAACTCGTAGCCATGTTCGCCGGTATAACCCGTGCGCGCAAAGAATAAGGTTCCGAAGTCGGTTTCTATTTCTCCGAGACCTAAGAAAGCTGGAGCAAAGTTGTCATCGCCACTAAGCTTGCGTAACACGTTTAAGGACTCAGGACCCTGCAAAGCTAGGATGCCGCCACCATCTTCCGTTAGATCGCTGCACTCAACACCATCGAGGCGCTCGGCAAGTAAATCCCAATCACGCTCGCGATTGGAAGCATTAACTACTAACATAAACTCGTCGTCAGCTAAGCGGTAAGTGAGTAAGTCATCGAGGATGCCAGCATCATCTTGCAACAACATAGTGTAGCGCGCCACACCTACGGGTTGATCCGTGATGCATCCGCCGAGCGCATGATCTAATTTCGTGGCAACATCATCGCCGCGAAAAACAAATCGCGCCATGTGCGATACATCAAACACACCGGATCCTTCACGAACAGCCTTCGCTTCGTTAAGAATGGAGCCGTAATCAACAGGCATGGACCAACCTGCAAATGGGACCATTTTGCCGCCGAGGTCGACGTGCTGTTGATGAAGCGAGGTGGAAAGTAGCTGGGATGTAGTTGTAGACATAAAAAAAAGCGCCAATTTCTTTGGCGCCTGTAAGTTTTTTCTGGAACTGTCAGGGTTCGTCGAGCAGTAGTCCTTTGTACCTGAGAGTTTGGTTGCTGTTGCAACTTGCCCCTTCGGTGTCATGTAAAATGAACTCTCCTATTGCTGTCTTCCGAGGTGGTATTTTCGCAATTTCTTAGCGATTAGTCAAGTATTGACGGCAGCTAATGGCTCGCTTACAATGCTCGACCCTTCTAATAAAGAGGTACTAATAATGGCAAGAACATGTGAAGTTTCAGGTAAGCGCACGAGAGTAGGTAAGTCTATTGCTCGCCGTGGTTTACCAAAGAAAAAAGGTGGCGTTGGTCTCAAGACCACCGGCCACACCAAGCGTACATTTAAGTCTAATGTGCAAAAGGTGCGAGTGCTATTGCCTAACGGCACAGTGCGTCGTATGCACCTAGCTACATCTGTAATTAAGAAAGGCGAAATCATCGTTAAGATCGACGGCCGCATGCAGAAGGTCCCGTTGGTAAAAGCTCTTCGTGGTCGCCATCGTGACTACATGGCGGCAAACGCTTAATAAATTTCTTTTCGTAATTCTCTCGAAAACATCAAAATAATGATTGTTTTCGAGAGAATTTCTATTTAATCTGTCGATGTGAGTAATTCAGCAACTAGATGTTGTATGTGAAAACATAAAACAGAAGTTGTTGCTCTCCATCGGCATCTCGTTCTTAAGCCAGCGAGTTTGCTGTTTCTAAGGATCCTGAATCGGAGTCAAAATGGCTGCAAGAAAAAAAACAACTAAAAAGAAAGCTGCCAAAAAGGTAGCAAAAAAGAAGCCTGCCAAGAAAAAGGTAGCAAAAAAGAAGCCTGCTAAAAAAGCGGCTAAGAAGAAAGTAGCTAAGAAGAAGCCTGCGAAAAA
>JAQWRF010000088.1 GCA_029243845.1 Planctomycetota bacterium
TGTTTCAACAACGGCGCCAGCTTGGTAGTGCAACACGCTGTCGAATCTCATACCCTCAATCACTTCGCTTGTGCGCCCTAGTTCTACATGATTAGCAAGGGCGGTCTCGGGCTTGTCTAGGCCGGGCATATCGACCCAAAAAGGAGTTTCTAGTCTCAAGTCAAAGCTCCCATCACGGTGAAAGGTGCCGTAGATATCGGCAAATTCATAGTGCTGCTTCTCTGTGCTTAAGTTTGGCAAAGGCACTATCGACCACCAACGCAATGAATAAATATCTTTACCCTCCGCGCCTTCGAAGTATTCGGCATCTATTGAGTTGTGTATAACACGTTGTTCTCCTGGCACCATTACGCAAGCCTGTAAATGTTCTTGCTCGATACTTGCGTTCAAGACTCGACGCGCGGGAAATTCAACTGCATGTAGATCGCGGTCAACTAGTTTTGCGTGGTAGTTCTTTACGCCGCATAGTTTCTCAGAGCCTGTCCACCAGATAGGTTGGTTTAAGGTATTGGTGGCTGTGTAAGTTTGGTGAAAAGTTCCCTGGTGAAAAGTGACTTCGACTTTCAACTCAAGGCCGGCAAGATTGAAGGTATCGCTGCCTACGCATACTTCATCGAGGGTATTCGCCAAGACAAATCGTTCCCTGATGTCTTGGCGTACGGGTTCTATGACTCGTGTTAACTGAGTCGCAGCACTATTCGCAGTGTAAGCAGGCGAGTAAGTTAGTGCCTCTGGAGTTATTGCTGTGTTAACCGGAGTCTGCATCACTGCTATTAACGAACAGCTTGCAGCAGCACTAACTTTCAGGATTAACTTCATCTATACAAGTGCAACGGCACTAGCATAGACGTGGTTCAATTTATTTTTAGAAACGCAAGACGATGTTTTTGAACTCGATAGCTGCACCTTCCGATTGCAAAGCAATTGCCCCAGGGATGCGTTCGCACCAGCTCGCCGTGTTTTGAATGTCGCCATTGATTTCTAAAGTTAGGTCGCCGCCCACCAATAATATTCGGTAGTGGTTCCATTCACCTAGTGGCTTTTCGTTGTTGGGTAACATATTTTCAGTGCGCCGCCCTGAGGTGCGATCACTGTCAACAAGCATACCGAACTTGTCGATGTTCCAGATGTCGCCCGCGTTACCCGACATAAGTTGCGCCTCAATAGAACGTGGCCAAACTTTATGGGGTGGCTGCACGCGCAGTAACGCCCCTGAATTGCCTGGTCCGAGTTGAGGATTGCCGCGCCAATCAAACTCTAATTCAAAATCAGTGTATTGCTGTTTGGTGTAAAGATAACCAATCGGTTGCCCAGCACACTTAAGAACGCCATCTTCAATACGCCAAACGTCGTTGAAGTCAGTGCCGTCGGGTAATTGGAACTCGAAATCGTTCAAGCCATTCTCGAGCAAGTTAATCTCGCTCGCAAAAGACGGAGCTGTTTTGTCTTCAAGCAAGAATGCGATGATGTCAGCAACGTCTTGCTCGCTGAGATTGAGCGCTTCTGCACTTGGCATTAACGAACTTTTAACTTCTTTAATGATTGCGATATCATCATTGTCGATAGCGTGCCGTTTGCCAGCACTGTCTTTTATCAGGTACACGTTGCCTTCGGATAAAATAGATCCTAGTAGTTGACTGCCGTCTATGAGTTTAATAATCCAATTTTCATAGCCTATGGCTATTGCGTCTTGTGGATCATAAATTGCTGTCGCCAAAGAACCATCGTTATGTTTGCTACCAATGGTCGAGAGGTCTGGACCGATGCTCCCGCCGAATTCACCGAAGGTGTGGCAGCTGCTACAACTAGCGCGCCCGCGAAATAATTCTTGTCCACGTGCCGCCGAACCGTTAGTTGCCGCCGCAGCGTATTTTGCAACTGGCTTGCTGTTGGCATAAAAGGCCCGCACCGCTAGATCGGAATGATTGCTCAGTCGGTTGGCGATGTATTCGTCGATGGCGATGTTGTGGATTATGTATAAACAACCTTCTTGTGACTCTAAAAGATAATCTAAAGCTTTGCGGTTTCCGTCCGCGGCATTTTTTTGTTGCTGTGCGATAAATTCCTGGTCACGAACTTCTTCGATATAGACTCTGAATTTGAGTGAAGTAGCCGAGTTCGTCTGCGTTACGCCACCGTCATCAGCAGCCATTTTGCATTCGAATCCAATAGCATTTTCGGGAATAGTATAATTTATTAAAGAGTTGGCGTGAGTGCCAATACCATTCTTGACTATTTCGCCATTAACCATCATTGGTTTGCCTTCGCAGTTTTTGTTGAGGCGTACTTGTCCCCAAGCAGTCTCGGCAGATTGCCAATTCATGTCAGTTAAGTTGACCGTCGTGCCGTCATCGAGAGTAAAGAAAGGATGAATCCATGACGCCCAGTCATTTGAATTGCCATTATCAGAATCAACAACTTCGAGCCACAGTGTTTTGCCAAGTCGCGTTGATGTCTTGATGTCTATAGAGCTCGGCACATTGTTTTTCGGAGTGAACATGTCAGATTCTGCCTTTAATTTAGCATTCGCCAAGTCAGCTTCGGCACCATTTTTGATGCCGTATTTGGACCAGGCATTAGTCGCGCGGTGTTTTAACCACCAGTTAGCATGCTGGCGAATATCCGAAGGGCCACCCATAGCTAACTTCATCATTTCTTCAGCTGCAACTTCTTCCTTCATAAATGCAATGCCATCAACGGCCAGCAGCCGCAGCTCTAGCGCCGTATCTTCATCTACCGCATACCATGCTAAAGTTTCAAGTGC
>JAQWRF010000103.1 GCA_029243845.1 Planctomycetota bacterium
ACGCGCGGATTTGTTGCCATATAAGAGTCCGTAGGCTCGTCGAGCAGTAACTGGCCACTATCGGCGAGGCGCCTTAAATCGCCATCAGTGAAAATGCCCAGCAACTGTTGGTCGCCATTAACAATCAATGCAGCCCCCGGACGACCAGGCGTAGCTGTCATCACGGTAAGCGCGCGTCGTAATTCTGTGCCACTATCTATAAGCGGCAAGTACTTACCTTTGCGCATCATTTCAGCGACAGTCATTAGCTCGCGGCCCAAAGCTCCAGCTGGATGGAAGCGCGCAAACTCTTCACGGGTGAAGTTACGCAATTCAAGGACCGCCATTGCTAATGCATCCCCCAAGCCGAGCATGGCAGTTGTGCTCACGGTAGGCGCCAAGCCTAAAGGACATGCTTCAGGGCGAACGCCAATGCTTAACGATAAGTCACAGTTTTCCGCTAACGCGGAAGTGGAATTTCCACAAATTGCTATCGACTTCGCGCCTATAGATTTAATGGCCGGCAACAAACGTAAGACCTCGTGAGTAGTGCCACTGTTTGACAATACCACCACCACGTCAGACTGTCGAAGCCGCCCGAGGTCGCCGTGAACCGCTTCGCTAGGGTGCAAAAATAGGCTCGGAGTGCCAGTGCTGGCTAAAGTGGCGGATATTTTTTGTCCAACAATGCCTGCTTTGCCCATACCGCTAACAATTACCCGTCCGCTACAGTCCGCGAGTAATTCACAGGCCTGTGCAAAACTAGGAGGCAGATTTTCACTGAGCGCCAGCAACGCATCTGCTTCGAGGCGTAGAACTTGCTGGCCTCGCGAGTTGAGGTCGGAGGAGGTCATGACGGCGGCTATTTTACCCTAAGTTAAGATAGGGGGTTTTGTGTATTGTAGGAAGTGCTGCTGTCTGCGAAAATGGGCGAACTTATGGATACCTCCATGCCCGTCTTGTTGCTGTCGGTAATTATCTGCATTCTGTCAATTACAACCCACGAAGCCGCCCATGCTTGGGTGTCTTACAAGCTGGGCGATGATTTGGCTTATAAAATGGGGCGGGTTACACTTAACCCTATACCTCATATAGACTTAATGATGACAATCGTCTTGCCCGCTGCATTATTATTGTCGGGTTCACCATTTATTTTTGGGGGGGCTAAGCCGGTCCCAGTGAATATGCGCGCCTTTCGTAAACCATTTAAAGATATGGCTTTAGTCGCTATAGCTGGCCCGCTCAGTAATTTGATTCAGGCCTTTGTTTGGGCAATTATCTTAAAGCTTTTCCTGCAGTTTGGCATTTGGGATGTTCGCTCAGAAGGGGTAGGCGTGCTCCAACTAGGAATCTTCATTAACGTCTTGCTGTTCGCCTTCAATTTAGTCCCAATTCCGCCACTTGATGGCTCAAGAATAGTGGCGTTCTTTCTAAGCGGAGAGGCGCGTCGCGCATATATCTCTGTTGAGCGCTTCGGCATCATTATTTTGCTGGGATGCTTTTGGCTCGTCCCTCAATTTCGAATCATTCTGGGAACGTGCATTTACTTTTTTGGTAACCTTATATCGAATACCGTTGGCCTCACCGTAAGCTGGGCGCCAGGATTTTTAACTTAACAGTATGATAGAGCCAGCCAATCCCGAACAGATCAGCGAAAAAATAGCTGCCATGCAAGGAGATACATCCCCAATAACAGACTCACAGCAAGAAATCGATGATACTGCGTTTACCGTTCATCTCGATAAGCTGTTCTTCGGCCCGTTAGATTTATTATTGCAGTTAGTGCGCGATAAAGAGTTAGAAATACATGTCGTGTCTTTAACTGAAGTTTGCGACGCATACTGTCAGTTCGTGCGTCAACTTAAAGATATCGACATCGACGAGGCTGCCGATTATTTAGTTATTGCTGCGACACTGTTGGGAATTAAGTCACGTTCGCTGTTGCCACAAGACGAAGTCGATCTCGAAGAAGATCCTTTTGACCCGGGCGAAGAATTAGTTCAACAGTTACTGGCATACAAAGAGTTGCGCAAGGTGTGCGACTTGTTGCGCGATCGCTGGGACTCCCGTCAAGGACGTTTCGGTGCGGGGGGACGTTGGATTGGGAGAGCTGCCGCCGAAGACGAAGACGAAGAACAGCGCCTTGATTTATCCGACGTTTCAATCTGGGATTTACTGACAGCGGTCACGCGCCTCGAAGCAGAGACCGGCTTTATGCGCCCTCATCAAATTAGGCCCAGCGGCAAACCATTGCGCGCTTACGTCGAAGAATTGTGGCACAAGCTACACAAGGTTGACGAGACAACCTTGCGAGCCTTGCTAGAACAAGACAACACGCCACAGTCAGATGCGGCTTACTATTTGGTGGCGCTACTTGAGCTGGCTAAGCAGCAACAAATTAACATTAATCAAGAATCGGCATTCGCCGACATCGTGATTAAGCATTGTGGCGATAGTAAAGTATTGCAACTCGAAGATATCGATGACGACTTTGATCGCCAGCACGATAGCTTTAATCCAGAAGTCGGGGAGCTCCTCGATGAAAAACCGCTCTAAGCAAACATGTCAAACGCAACCGATTTAACCGAAGCCGACTTCCAAGCCGAAGTTTGCGAATCATCCATTCCCGTCATTGTCGATTTTTGGGCGCCATGGTGTGGCCCATGTAAAGCAATGGGCCCGGCAGTTGATCAATTAGCCAGCGACTTCGATGGCAAGCTGAAAGTAATGAAGCTCAACACGCAAGATCACCCAAACAAAGCAGCAGAGCTTGGCATTATGTCTATCCCATGCTTCGTCGTCTTTAAGGACGGAGTAGAGGTGGCACGCCTAACTGGCGGCCGCGCTTACGACGAGTTTAAGGCTTTTGTTGAGCCACACCTATAAAGGCAAATGCTGTGGGCGATGACCTGCGCATAGTTTTTATGGGATCGCCGCCATTTGCCGATAAGGCGTTGGCGGCGCTTATTAGCGCAGGCCACAATATTGTTGGCGTGGTAAGCGCGCCCGCAAGCCGCCATGGCCGTGGTCGCCAACGTTCTGAGAATTCCATTGCGCGCATGGCTTTGGAAAACAACCTTGTTGCGCTGCAACCGCAAAGCGCCAAAAGCGATGAGTTTAAAGAGCAGTTCAAGGCGCTTAATTGCGACTTAGCCGTGGTTGTAAGTTACGGGCAGATTTTAGATTCCGAGTTTTTGGCTTTGCCCAAGCTTGGGTGCGTAAACGTTCACGCGTCTCTATTGCCGCGCTGGCGCGGCGCTTCGCCGATTCAATCAGCAATAAAAGCAGGTGACGAGCTGAGTGGGGTGTGCATTCAAAAAATGGTATTGAAGCTTGATGCGGGCGACGTGCTCGTGAGTAGCGAAATACCTTTAGATTCAGAAAGTACCAGTCCCTGGCTGTTTGAGGCGTGCGCGGTTAAAGGCGCTGAGCTACTCTGCCAATTTATTGAACAGGTAAATACCGAAAAACAATTACCTGAGGGCGTGAAACAAGACGAGCAGCTCGCTAGTCATTGCGGTAAAGTGAAAAAATCAGATGGCGAACTGGATTGGGCTCATTCAGCAAAAGATGTTTATCGACAAATTCGCGCTAGCCTCGGATGGCCCGGCGCACTTAGCTCATTGCCAAATGGCGATAACCTAAAAATTCTTGCAGCCCAATTTTGCACTAACTCTAATATCAGGGGCCAAGCCGGCGAGGTAATCATCGGCGAAGATTTTGAGCTGTACGTTTGCTGCCAAGATGGCGCAATCGAATTAGTTGAAGTACAGCGCTCCGGCAAATCAAAAACCAACGCTAAAGACTTTATCAATGGCAACAATATTAGCGCCGGGCAAATCCTCGGCGCAAACTAGCAATGGAACATCAGCAACAAACTTTACGCCGCGCACTCTGGAAAATAATTTTACGCAACAACATGCCGACACGAGTTCTTGGCAGCGAGTTAGCGCGTGACAATTTTTCAGCACAAGATCAGGCTTTTGCACGCGAACTAGTAAGCGGCAGCATTCGATGGAAGATGGCTTTAGATTGCATTGCGAAAGCTCACACCAAGGGACGCATTCGCAATGAAGTTGCCCATCAAGCAATACGCCTCGGGCTTTATCAATTGCTATGTATGCATTCGGTTGCGGATCACGCGGCGATTAACGAAACTATCGACGCCGCCAAGCAAGAACTTGGCAATGAAATAAAATTCGTTAACGCTGTGCTGCGCGCGGTGTCACGGAGCATGACTAAATCCATTGATAAATTACCCCCAAGTCATGTGTTTAAGGCGTTTGAGGTAGGTTTTATTAAATCCGTTTTCGCAGATTCGAAGACGGACCCAGCCCTTGCCTTAGCACAACAGTTTTCGTTCCCGGTATTTTTGGTGAAACGCTGGATAGCAGAGGTTGGCGAAGAGCAATGCCTTGCGCGCATGACCGCACTTAACCAACATGCTCAATTGTGGCGCCGCATGAATTCTTGCAAAAATATCGTTAACGATGTTTGTCAAAAACTAGAAATGCAACCCGGTGAATCCATTACCAACTTAGAGGGTTTCTCAGAGGGCGAGTGGGCTATTCAAGATATAACGTCTTGGCAAACAGCAATGATGTCTAAGGTAAAGCCGGGCGACAAAGTGTTGGACTTGTGCGCCGCGCCAGGAGGCAAGGCCTTTGCCATCTACGAGGCCTCGATTGGCAAAGCAGAGGTTCATGCTTGCGATATTAACGCCTCTCGCTTAGAGACTATGAAAATAGAGGGCGAGCGCCTTGGTCATGATATTAACTACCACCATATTTCCGAAGATGGCAGCGATGTGCCATTGGGCGAATATGACTTAGTGTTATGTGACGTCCCGTGTTCCAATAGCGGGGTATTCAATAAGCGCGCAGAGGCGCGCCATCGCTTTTCTAAAAAATATTTACACGAGATAGAAACCCTACAAAATGTTTTTCGTAAAAAAATATTATCGAAGGTCGTCGGCGAGAACACTCGAGTGCTTTACAGCACCTGCTCATTAGAGCCAGAAGAGAACACCATGATGGCGGCGCGTATTGCTAAAGATTTTTCAAAGACTATTTTAGAAGAAAAAACGTTTGAGCCAACGGCCGAAAATGCCGGTGGTTACTCGGCGCTGATTGGATAATTTATGAGGGCCGTTATTTTTATTGGGGTTTTGCTCGTGGCCGCCGGACTTGCGAGTTGGTCTTTATTGAGAACCAACAATTCGATTAAAGGAGATTCTTCCATCACCCAGCCACGGGTTTATTCCGGAGAAGTTGCCGAGCCAATGGACCTCGATTTGCGCCCACGCCATTTGCACGATGAGCGATGGGTGGGCGTAACAGAGATGGTAGCGGCAGCAGAGCAGCGATTTAGTGCAGCGGTGCATGATCACTATGCCGGTGACGAGGGCGACTTTTTACAGTTTCGCCGAGCGCGGGAAGAGATCCTTCGCGACTTAGAAGAGGCGTTATTGATACTTAACGAGATGCTCGTAGTATGTGCCAGCTCGAAAACATCGTCATTGAAAATTCGCCAACAAATAGCGCGCGCCGATAAACTCGCTACCGACATCGGTCAAGATTTACGACACTAAATAATGGTTAAACTCGGCTATAACTCCAATGGTTTTACTTCGCATCGCTTAAGTGATGGTTTGCGCATGCTCGCTGACTGCGGTTACCAGGCGGTTGCAATAACGCCAGATGTTTGTCATTTAGATCCGCGCGATACTAGCACAAATGAATTAGAGGCAACAGCCAAGCTTTGTCGAGATTTGGGTTTAGAGGTAATCATTGAAACAGGAGCGCGCTACGTCTTAGACCCGCTCCGCAAACATCGACCAAATTTATTGGAGCCCGATGAGAGTCGAATGATTCGTTTACGGTTTTTGCAGCAGATGCTTGAGTGGTGTGAAATATTTAACGCTAAAACTTTATCGCTGTGGTCAGGCGCCTTGCCTCCCGGACAGAGCTCTTCCCAGGCCGAGCACTATTTTTTAGAAGCCATTCACAGTTTGAGCAGCAGTGCGGGTGAAAATATCAAAATAGCAATTGAGCCCGAACCGGGGCATTGGCTAGCGAATACCGGCGACTGGCAAAAAATAAAACCACAGCTGCCTAGCAATGTTGGTTTATGTTTAGATATCGGCCACTTATTGGTTAACGACAAGCATTCGCCAGCCGAGGCCATCGAGATTTTTAAAGACGACATAATCGCACTGCAGCTCGACGATATGCGTCGCGGCGAACATACCCACTGCGCTCCAGGAGAAGGTGATGTCGACTGGCCATCGTTAGTTGCGGCTTGTGAAAAACACTTGAGCCCCGACATCACGGCGTGTTTCGAATTATCGCGCGACAGCCACCGCTTTCATCAACTGGTTAAAAGTTGTAGCGAGCTATATAAAGGGTTGTGCTAGTTAATTTTGGCTGCAGTTAGAACCTGCTCTTCGCTCAAAATGGACTTTGCTTGCTTGGCGCATTCAAGAACATCTGCTATGCGCTGCGCTGTCGCTTCGTGTCCGCGCTGTTCGAGGAACCAAATCACATTTGACTTACCACTCATTGGGCCCACCGAAATGATTTGCTCGAGTCCAAAGTCGCTGGCAGGCACACCTGAGTAAACAAGATCGGACAGCCACTTGTCTCCTGTTTTTAACGCTTTAATAACTGCTGCAGCATGAACACCGGTTGCTGTTTCGAAAGCATCTTTGCCAAACACTGGGTACTCGCCACGCACAGGACGGCCCGTGGCCTGGGACGCAAAGTTGACGTAGTCCCCTAGCTTGCGTAAATCTCGGTCAATCCACCCGAGCAATTTTAGGTTAACAAGTAATAAATCCATTTCGGTATTACCGGCACGCTCGCCAATACCTTGCGCGCATGCGTGAGCACGATTTGCGCCAGAAGCAAGGGCAGTGATGGTGTTGATCAGGCCGAGACCGCGGTCGCGGTGCCCATGCCAGTCGAGGCCGATATGTGACGCCCTCTTGTCGGCCAAAAAGTTATTCAGCCACGAGAAAATATTGCGTACAGCCGTTGGCTCGACACCACCAACAGTGTCACAAATGCAAAGGCGGTCGGCGCCCTCTTCGATAGCCGCTCCATTCAGGCGACTGAGGATTTCTGGTGTAGAGCGCACCGTATCTTCAGTGACAAACATAACCGGCAAATCATGGCTCTTAGCAAAACGCACCGACTCGCGAACGAGCTTCTCCATGTGGTCGAGGTCCCAGTTTTCGGCATAGGCGCGAATTGGTGACGAACCGATAAAGGCACAAACCTCAATAGGCTGACCAAGTTTTTGGGACATTTCAACAACCGGCTCGATGTCGCTGATCATAGTCCGGCACGCAACATTAGGAGTAATGTTTAGCGAGGTCATTTCTTCAGCTAAAGCCATGATGTGCGCTCGGGCAACATCGCCAGCGCCTGGCAAGCCAATATCTGCGCAATCGATACCCAAGTCATTCATCAGGTGCACTAACTCTATTTTTTCATCTAGCGAAGGCTCGGTGACACTCGGGCACTGCAAGCCATCGCGCAAAGTTTCGTCAACCAGCTGAATAGTAGCGGGCTTGGCGTTGGCAGGGTGAGGCCCATTATTGGCCCAGTCGAAAATGAGTTTGTCTTTGTCCACGGTTACGTTATTGCCTTAGATTATCGCATGTTTAGCTTTTGGTTGGACACAGAATACTACGAAATTAACAGTGGCGCGTGTAGGATATTGCCATGGCATACGACAAGAGCGACTTCGTCATCACTGATGGCATGCACCCTGCCGATATTGCAGATGCTTTATGGCAAGACGTCGATATCAATCGTGCTCGCGAACTGTTTGATGCTATGGATGTCGCGCAAGGCGCTTTGGTCCTCGCCGAGGCCGATGAAAAGCTTCAAAGCGCTTTACTCGAAGACCGCGATCCGCAAGTCATTGCGAATTACCTAAATCTACTTTCAGTTGACGACGGGGTAGATGCTCTAAATGAATTACCTGATGCGCTGCGCCTCGAGGCATTATGTTTTGTAGATTCCGAGACGGCTACCGAGCTGCGCCACTTAACCTCATACCCAGAAAAAAGCGCTGGCGGAATGATGACCACCGAGTTCATTTCGGTTGCCGAGAGTGAACGTGTTGCAGATGTCATCAAGCTTATTAAGGGCGATGAGGGCGAGGCCGAATCGGTGTATGTTATTTTCGTCGTTAATACTGCCAATATTTTGCAGGGCGTAATTACAACTCGCGAATTGCTTGAGCTAGAAGAAAATGATTCGGTCGGCGAGTTCATGAACCCCGATGTGATTTCGGCACGCGTTGACGAAGACCGCGAAGAAATTGCGCGCCAGATTTTGCGCTACAACTTATCGTTGCTACCCATTGTTGATGCGCGCAATAGTATTATCGGCGTTGTCTCGTCAGACGATGCTTTAGAGGTTGTTGAAGAAGAAGGCTCTGAAGATGCGCTTCTTCTAGCTGGCGCAAGTGGCGACTCAGACGCAGGCGAGCCATTGCTCGAAATGGTAGGGCACCGAGCGCCCTACTTGGCGATTCCGGTGGGTGCCGGATTAATCATGTCTAAAGTAATGGAATACTTCACTCGCGGCGACGCCACAGCAGCGGATGACGTTTACAGCACAGTCATTGCCTTTGTGCCAATGGTTCTAGCTTTATCGGGCACAGTCGGCATGCAAACCTCCGCGGTATTAGTGCGCGGTTTCGCGGTTGGCCAAATTGTCCGAGGGCGCCGCCTATCGGTGTTTTTAAGCGAAGTGCGCGTCGGAGTAGTGCTAGGCCTTTTGTCTGCTTTAGTGGCCGGCCCCGCCATGGGCTTAATCATTGGTGATTATTACACCGGCATCATGTTAAGCCTCGCCCTATGGCTGTCAATAATATGGACGAACACTGTTGCCACATCCATTGTTGTTGGCAGTGAAGCGGCAGGCTTGGATCCGGCATTGGTTGCCGGGCCCGTTATGATCGCTGTTTCTGACCTGTCAGCGGTCGCGTTGTTTTTAGGCGTAGCGTCTAAGTTGATGGTTTAATTTGCGCAAAAAAAATATTAGCCTGTTTATTCTTGCAACAATATTATTACTTGTTGCTTGGCAAAAAACCCTGCATGTTAAAGGCGATTCAATGTCGCCGAGTATTAGCGCAGGGCAATGGTTATGGCAGAGTGGCAACATGCCACAGCGCGGCGACCTAGCCATTTTTGTCGAGCCCGATAGCGGGGTCAAAGTGATTAAGCGGTGCGTTGCCCTGCAGGGGGATTCCGTGCAAATAATCGGCGGCTCGCTTTATATTAATGGGCAATCAAACACGGCGACGATTCAGTCCATAAGAGATTTGTCGCCAGAGTGGCCCGCTGATGACAAGAACCTACAAGAAATATTTGTCATTGATAAGGACCAAGTAAATTTACAAAAGGGCTGGTGGCAAAACAGTAGCGACCAAACGCTTCTCTACCAAAGTAAACCAAATAATAATTTAGGACACGCGCTCGCAGCGTCATGCCAGCTAAAATCACCGACAGCATCTTTCGCGATAGGCATTGAGCGCGGTAGCATTAAATTCCGCCTATCTCTCAATGCTGAGAGCAGTTCCTGGACTTTAGAAAAATTCACAAAAACATTACAGCGCTATGAAGTTATTACGCAAGGTAAAATCGAAGGTGGCAGCGAGCAGCCGCACGCATTATTAATTAGCGTAGCACATGGTCAGCTTGTTGCAAAAATAGATGGCGTTGATGTCGTTGAGAATATTGTGATTGAGTCGCCTGAAGACTGGCAGCCGCAGGAGTCGTCTAATAACGAACAGCTATTCCTTGTGTTACGCGGCGAATGTGAGTTCCAAAACGTTCAGATTGGTTGTCAAATAAATTACGATATTTCAGGGAACTTCGGCGTCGGCAAAGTGTTTGATTTAGCGGGCGATGAATTTTTCTTCCTTGGAGACCATTCATTATTTAGCCGCGATTCTCGACACTACGGGGCGGTCTCAAAAAATCAAATAATCGGCGTGGCTACAAAACTTTGGCCGCGCAACACAGACGACAACGGATGGCCACTTGAGTAACAATTCGAATCCTGACGGCTTAAAAGCCGATCTCGGAGTGGAGCTAATGGTCGATATCGCCAAAGGCGACCAACATGCGTTTCAGTTATTGGTAGAAAATTACCAAGCCATGGTTTTTGGCCTTTTGCGCCGTATTCTCGGGCCTCATGGGGCGATTGAAGATGTCGCTCAAGAAGCCTTTGTGCGCGTCTGGAAAAACCGTGAAAAATATCGGGCTCAGGGCAAGTTTTCGACCTTTTTATATCGCATTACCTACAATTTAGCGCTTAACCGAATTCGCGACGAAAAACGAAAACCGCTGCCCGGGATGCCGAAACTTGACGGCATCGAAATAGCACAGCAAGATTTGTGTTCAGATACCCCAGAAGAGATAGCTAGTCGCGGTGATTGGGCCGGATTAATTTCTTGGGGATTAGGGCGACTTCCGCACAACCAGCGAGCAGTTTTAGTGTTTCAACATTATGACGGTTTCAGCATGGAAGAGATTTCATCTGTGACAGGCCTCAGTTC
>JAQWRF010000134.1 GCA_029243845.1 Planctomycetota bacterium
CGCTCATCGCTTAATTCAGAGCAGTGGTTAATGATTAAAGTATCGGCGAGCGCGAGTTGCTCGCTTGCCGATTGGTGTTCTAATGCACGCTGTAGGTTGCGCGCGTCTGCAATAGTGATAATCTTGTCGACGGCGTAGTAAATCGAGACGTCTTCTTCGACTAAGAAAGTCCGTAACAGTGGGGCGGGCTCGGCAATGCCGGTGGTCTCGATGAGAATTCCGTCGAAGCGGCGGCGCTTAAAGAACGGAAATTTACGTTTTCTCAATTCGAGCAACTTGTCAATCATGTCGCCGCGCACTGTGCAGCAGATGCAGCCGTTTGACAGCTCAATCAAATCCTGCTCGCGCCGCACAATCAAGCGGTCGTCGATGCCAAGATCGCCGAACTCATTTATGAGAACGGCATACTTTTGCCCGTGGTTTTCCGTGAGTATGCGATTAAGCAGCGTTGTTTTGCCAGCACCCAACCAGCCGGTGATTAAAGTCACAGGAGTTTGTAGCGGCAGGGAAGATGTTGCCATCGGCATAGGGTAACAGGGTCTCGCATGACTACAATTCTCTGCAATGGATGCATTCCAAGGTTCCCTGTTTGCGGCCCCGGCCGGTAGATATGCGCGAGTGGCTCTGAACACTCCCGTACGTCGCGAATTTGCCTATCATATTCCTGAACATGCGGAACCGGTTGAGGCTGGCTGCCGAGTAAAAGTCAGCTTCGGACGCCGCCCAATAATCGGCGTCGTCGTGGCAATCGATGATGCGCCGCCCAAAGGGGTGCCTGTTGAGCGCATTAAAGACATCGAAGCCTGTTTAGACGCAACACCTTTGCTGAATAAATCGTTGTTGCGGTTGTCGCGAACTATTGCCGATGACGCGTATTGTTCTTGGGGCCAAGCTTTAGCGGCGATGTTGCCAGCGGCGCTACGCAGCGATCGCTCGCGGCGTACTATTGTGACTGTTGAGTTGGTGCATGCGCTTAGCGAAAAAGAATTCGAGACTCTTGAAATGAAGTTTCCTAAGCAGGCCAAGGCTGTGGCTTATTTAAGGCAAGCGGCAGGCCCCATGGAGGTGCGCGAGTTTTGCAACCGCACGGGCTTATCTAAGTCGCCGTTGACCACCTTGCATAAAAAGGAATGGGTGAAGTTCGGCAATAAGACCGCAGTGATAGACCCTTTTGCAGGCCGTGAGCTAGTGCGTGACACCCCGCCGCAGCTCACAGAAGCTCAGCAAAATTGCGTGGCAGCCATAAATAAATCTATTGACGCCAAACACCATCAAGATTTCTTGATGTACGGCATTACAGGCTCAGGGAAAACTGAGGTTTATTTACACGCTTTAGATCGATGTTTGGCCCAAGGCCGTGGTGGCATCGTGCTGGTGCCAGAAATTTCTTTGACACCGCAGACCGTCGCTCGGTTTCGCGCGCGCAGTGGGGACGTCGCAGTGCTTCACTCCGGCTTAACCGATGCCGAGCGTCATGACCAATGGTTAGCCATTCGCGAAGGGAAGTTGCGTGTTGTTATTGGCGCGCGTTCGGCATTGTTCGCGCCAGTGCCGAACCTCGGAATAATTATTGTTGACGAAGAGCACGAGTCCACTTACAAACAAGAATCCACTCCTCGCTATCAAGCCCGCGAAGTTGCGCGCGAACGCGCACGCTTAGAGTCTGCTGTTTGCGTCTTAGGTAGCGCAACTCCGTCACTCGAGTCATGGCAGGCGGCCATTGACTCGCCAGACATGCAGCTTTTGTATTTACGTGATCGCGTTGCAGGGGGCTCACTGCCGCCGGTTAAGCTAGTCGATATGCGCACCGAAAAAGCCGAAGGTGGACAGTGGTTAGTGATGTCTTCACAATTAAAGTTTGGACTAAAGAAAATATTAGAAAAGAAAGAGCAGGCTATTCTGTTTTTAAATCAACGCGGGTTTTCGCCAGCATGGTATTGCCGCCCGTGTGGTAAAACGATTTCGTGTGAGACTTGTGACGTAGCATTAACTTACCATCGGTGGCGCAAGAAGGCTTTGTGCCACTACTGCTTGAAAGAAGAATCTATGCCACAATGTTGCCCGACATGCGGGCATAAAGTTGAAATGATCGGCGTTGGCACCGAACGAGTCGAAGATAGCGTACAACGCGCTTTCCCTGGCGCGCGAATTTTACGCATGGACCGTGACACTATGTTACGCCGCGAATCTTATGAACAGGCGCTAAAAGATTTTGGCGACGGCAAATACGACATTTTACTCGGCACGCAAATGGTTGCTAAAGGATTAGATTTCCCGAAGGTAACCTTGGTCGGTGTGTTGAATGCCGACACCGCATTGCATCAACCAGATTTTAGATCGAGTGAACGTTGTTTTAACTTAATCGCACAAGTCGCGGGACGCGCGGGACGTAGCTTGCTTGGTGGCGAAGTAATCGTGCAAACATGGATGCCTGATCATCCGGCATTACTCGCTGCTTCAAAACATGACTACGACAAATTCTCAGTAGTTGAGTTGCAAGAACGCAAAGATTTCGGCTACCCGCCTTTTGGTGATGTATTACGCATTAGCTTTGAATCGCAGCATCAGCAGCGTGCGATTGCAATGGCCAATGAAGCCTATGAAGCACTTAAAGCGGTTGTCCCAGGCGGATTTGGGCAGACTACCGAATATTTAGGGCCGGCGCCGCCACCTATCGAGCGTTTGCGCGGCAAGTATCGCCGCCAGCTTTTACTTAAAACAAATCGTCAACAATTACTACTGTTGCGCCCGACTCTATACAAGTTGGCCGAGCAGCAGGGCATTGTTGTTGATCCGCTCTAGTTATTCAACTTTGCCTTTGTTCTTTCGCATGTCCACGGCTTTGCCGCCGTTGGTCGCAGCGAGGTCAGCCAAAAATTCAGCACGAATGCTTCCGGCAGCGATGGTATTAATTTGAATAAAGCGATCACGGTTGATGCGATCTATTTCCGCAAGAATTGATTCTGGCATCTGAAACTCGCCAGCGGACGGGGAACCATCCGTCATAATGAAAATGGTTTGCGCTTCATCGAACGATAATGCGGTAGTTAGTGCACCGTAAATATTTGTTGCACCACCAGGAGTTGTTTTTTCTAACCACGCTTGCGCTTCCAGGCAGTTCTTTTCGCTAGATTCGACGAGTTCGCTTTTCCAAACGCGCACGCCGGAAGAAAACAGGATAATGTTAAAGGACGTATCCGGCTTAAGAGCCAATACGGTTTCGGCCAACGTATTCGAGAAGTGCTGATAATAAGTTTCTGTCGGCGAAAATCGCGAGTTCATTGAACCGCTGATATCGAGGATAAAAACAACGCCACCGGAGGGAACAGCTATGCCGTGATATCCGCTTTGGGCAATCGTGCCATTATGCTTCGACCTGTTTTTGCGTGCATTAATCATCGCAGTCGCTTGCTCTTTAGTCGGCAATGTGTAAGTGTCGCCTTGGTCGGCATACCAGGATTTCCAGGTATGCATCGAGGCCCCAAAGTTTTCTCCGGTTAGCAATTCAAGGGCTTTGATTGCGTCTGAGCGCACACGACCTGCTTCGTTTTCCATTAGCCAGAACAACGGCTTAAGTGATTCATCGCGGCGAAATAGCTCTAGACTTGCAACGGCGGTTGCCCGCACTGCCCAAAGTTCATCTTCGAGGCAGTCATTAATAACCAGATAAGCTAAGTCAGAATTTGGGAACCAGCGCAAAGCCCTGAGAGCTTGAATCCGAATGGACGGCCGCTCGCTAGAGGCCATCTTGACTAACTTTATTTCTGTTTCCGGAGGGATGTCACCGAGTTGGCTGAGTCCCCAGGCTGCGTCAGAACGAGTTTGCGCGCTTGAGTGATCGAGAAGATCCACTAAGAAGTATTGTAAGCCAGTATGTCTTATTTTCACCAAACCCTCGATGGATAAACTGCGGATTTTATCTTCGGGGCTGCGCATGAGTTCTAGCAGCGCATCGGAACATAGTTGTGGTTGTTTGGCGCTGATAACGACTAAAGCCTCAACGCAAAGGGTCACAAGACCCAGGTCTTTAGAGCGCATGCAATGAGAAATAACCGCGCTGACCTCGTCGGCTGTTTGAGCACGTTGTAGCTGGGCGCCGATTTCGGGTCGCACCACCACATTAATAGAGTCTTGGAGGCCTTCGATAATCGCAGCGTATTGGCGCTCGCCACCATAACTAGCGAGTGCCTCATAGGCGGCTAAACGATACGGCACATCTTGGTGCCCTAAAGCGCCGTGGATGATTTTTAAGCCGGCCTTGATTTTTTGTTTGCCGATGCCTTCTAGCCCAACTCCGGCATAAACCGTATCTTTAGATTTTGCGGCGGTTAAAAAAGCCTTGTCAAGATTCGGCTGCCCACGGTTCATCAGCAATTCTAAAATTAGAGCGCGCACCCGTAAATCAGATTCGTATTTCAATCGTTTGTTATGTAAAAAATCTAGGTCTTCTTGATCGCCACTTGCTAGGACGCGAATCGCTTGTCGCCGCACCCGTAAGTCTCCGCGATCTTTGGCCATGCGCTGCAATGCCTTAGTGGCCTCCTCGGATTCGTTTAATCCTAGCGCCCTAATAGCGATGTAGCGATGTGCCTCAGGAAGCTTAGCGACTAATTTATCGAGCGCCTTGGCAGCGTCATTACTGTTAATTTGCGCAATAAGATAAAGTTGACCATTAACCAGTTCGGGGCGCAATAGGTTTTGACGCAAGACCTCAAGGGTGAGCAGCTCGGCCTCGAGGTCAGCTTGCTGGGAGGCGCAGGGCGCTAGCAGGCTACCGATGGCTAAAACGGTGGCTAGGACACATTTCATATGTTAAAGAATACACTCTCAAGAGGATAAAGTAACAACATAGCTATAAAAAATGAAATAAAAATAAAGGGGTTAAGTGGCTATACTGCGCTAGATGAAATTCATTGCATCCGCACTATGTTGGATGTGCCTTTGCCTCACAGCAAGTGCGCAGCTTTCTACGGTAAACTTAAGCATCGACAGTGGGCGACGCAGTCTTGCTGCTGGCGACGCCGAAGGCGCTTACGACCATTTTTATTTTGCACTTAGCAACGGTGGCGATGCTGGCTTGGTGGTGCCTTTGCTGCTAGAGGCGTGCGGCGATGACGAAGATCTAAAAGTGTTGTGGGTAAATTACTTGCTGTCCGTGAAAGCCGATAGCAACGGGCGACTTAAATCACAAGAGAGAGCGTCGTTGAGCGAGTTGTCCTATAAACGCACTGCTGCATTTAAAGAGCTCGCTAAATTTTACGAGCGCATGCAGCGCAGCAAGAAAGTGGGTGACTGGGTGATGGCAAATTGGTCCGCTGATTTAATGGCAACCATGGCGCAGCATAATCCGAGTTTGTTAAAGTTGATGCCGGACAATTATTCACCCATCCTTTCGATTGACAACGCATCACAGAAAGATGTTGCCAGGGCGATGGCCAAAGAAATGAACATGGCAAAGGGTGCCGGTAAAAATGGCTTGGCACTTAAGTTTGCGCGATGCCTTTCTGGCATGGGAGCGCAATCGGTGTTCAAAGATTTGAAAGGCCCAACGCCGGCGAATATCAGCCGCGAAAAAAGTCAAGCAGGTGACGTGCTCGGTGC